>JAIDME010000545.1 GCA_029050705.1 Acetatifactor sp. | reverse complement strand
GTCATAGGTGAACTGGGTGTTTGCCGCTTCAGGGAACCGTGCCAGTACCTCTTTATAATCCTCAAACTGAGTCAGATCCAGTACCGCATTTCGGATTCCGTAATTGACCGGTGTATCGTTGCCGGTGTAAAGCACTGCTCCGGCCACCCCGTTGGTGTTTGCCACCTGAATTGCAACGTCAGGGCCCTCGCCCACCAGTGTTGCCTTAAGCAGCGTATTCATATCCACCAGCTGAACGTTAACGCTGATGCCCGTCTTGCTGGTAAAGGTATCATCTATCAATGCCTTAATCACGTTTGCCTGGTCACGGCCCGAACCGATCCACAGGGTCAGCGCTGCGTTATCCTTGTTTCCATCCTCTGCCACGCTTCCGATGTTGTTGTAGTCAATGACAAAGGAATAGTACAGTCGGCTGATCTCATATCCTGTCTGGCTGAAGAATCCGGTTTTGTCATACTTGATCTTCACGTCAGGAGAATAGATATTAATACGGTCTATTTGAAGGGGCTGACTGATTACATTTGTAATCCACGTGCCCAGAGCACGGACGTTTATCTTGTATGCGCCGATGACTCTGACAAAATACTCCCCGTCCTCGATCAGATCGTCAAGCTGATCTCTCATGGTCAGAAGCACAGCCTTCTTATCTGTATTCCTGCCTGCCACTGCCTCCAGCTTTTCAAGGGCTTCATTCAGGGTTGCCCTGGCTTCCACAAGCTGATCATGCAGATCCGGCAGGGTTGCCTCCAACTGATAGCTCCGGTAGGTGTCAGGAGCCACGCCGGTGACCTTAATGACCTGACGGTAGATGTTGTTCAACTGCTGTACCGACTCCTCCACCAAACCTACGATTTCCGAAAACTCACCCAGCACTACCTCCATGCGGAGAACGTGATGTCCCTGTTCCAAATAGAAACGATAAGGCTCACCGTTTTCATCCGCCAGCTTATCCTCCCGCCAGCTCTGGCTGTAATTGAAAGCGTAATCGTTCATCTCTGCAAAGGGCACCTCCCCGTCGATGGTGATGCGGCGGGACACGTGAATACCTCTGGAGAAATTCTGCTTGTCATAGAGAGAAATGCAATAATAGCCGTCCTTTAAAATATCAAACTCCCACTCAATCCACTGCCCTACCAGTCTCCAGGAATTGCCGCCGATGGAGTTGTTCAAAAGAGCCTTGGCGCTGGAAGGCGAAACCGACGGAGATGACTGATCCTGCTGGGGATAAAGCATCTGGGAGGATGTCTTGGTGGCATATTCTCCCTCAAGCAGGATGTGAGTGCCGGTGGTATCCGAAGCTCCCGCGGCATCCCAGCCGGCCTTAATCTCTGCGTAGCTTTTAACCTCCTGCGCATTGCTCAAGATCAGTTTGTTGATCAGCATGGGCTCTCTCAATGACACTATGCTGATGGTATGCTCTCCCGCCTCCAGATAAACAGAGAGAGGTTCAGTGACATAACCGTCGCTGTCATACAGGTATCTGGTCTGCCACTCCGGTATCTCTATTGTCTTAGGCTTCACATCATTGCCCTGATTGTCCTTCTCCCAGTTCATGACCGTGATGCCGTTCTTGTCTGTTCTGGTGTCCTCTACATGATTGGTCCACACCCTGGGGAAAGTCAAAAGCGCCATCTCCTCAAAGGGCAGTGCACCGTCCACGAACACGCTCCGCTGAATATCAGAGTTTTTGCCCTCCGTGGGATAATAGACCACCGAGAGATTGTACATGCCGCTCTGGGCTACATTCACTTCAAACTCAATCAGGGAGTCCTCTCCTGTCAGCACGCTGTCTCCCGTCATTCCCTCATAATCCGAATAAACTTCCGGCTTCGCAGGCGCATCACTCTCCTCATACCTGACGAAACCCGAAGCAGGAATCTCCACCACGGTGTCGGGATAAGCCGCATCCGAGTGCAATGCCTTATACTCCTTGTAGGAAGGAATGGAGTCATCCACATTGTAGGTACTTATCATCTCGTCAAACTCATCCATAGACCAGTCTGTCTTTGCTTTTGACTCCATGCCCGCAACAGGCAGCATAGTGAGTACCATCGATGCAAGAAGGACAGATGCTATCGACTTTTTCAAAACTTTAGCTTGCTTCATTGTTTTCCCCTTTTCCGCGCCATGCACATATTTTAAAGCTCTTTATCAAACCATTGTTCTTCTCCCGGCTCCGCTTCAGGCGTATAGGCCTGGAGCGCCCTTTCCATCAAAAAGGTCAGCGCCAGACACCACAGCCCCGGTACAAAGGAAATGCAGGGAATCGGAAGAACATATATCATCAGTAAAACCACTGCCGCCGAACCGGCAATACTTAAAACCGTCACCGGCAGGAACCGTATGCTCATCAGAAAACTTAAGTGTAAAATTCCTGTCAGCTTCATCTCAAACCTGGAAAGCACCGGAAAAACATAAATCATCACGCAGATGCTGACAATGATCAATGC
>JAIDME010000544.1 GCA_029050705.1 Acetatifactor sp. | reverse complement strand
CTCCATAGGTGTATCCCTTTATCTGTGTAAATCCGGAGAATAAGAACTGAATCGCGATCAGTTCACAAAATGCAATCATGAACCGCGCAATGATCATCAGCAAAAAGGACAGTTTATATTGCATTATACTCTGTGTACAGACAGAGGCATACTTAAAGTACAATTTTAAATTTTTCCTGATCTTCATAATAATAACCCTGCTCCTTTCTTAGCCTGCGGGTCAGATACCCCGCAGCAAAGCTGAATGTGCCCTTTGGGCACATTGGTATCTGACCCTCGCGGCATTCGCCAAGTCAGCTTGCTGACTTTATGTTCGTGCAAGCAACGACACAAAGTCAACTGTGTTGACTTGGCTCATTGCTCGCGGGAATTCAGCCTCCCTGTATTATAATTCTTTTTTCAGCACGTTTCCATACGACAATACCCAAAAACATCAGTGTCACCAGCCAGAAAATCTGCTTTAATATACATTGATATATTTCCCTTCCGGCAAGATCTCCGCTGTATATCCGAAACGGAACATTCTGCATATAGGCAAACGGAGACAGCTCTACTAAAAACAAATATTTTTTCGGAAAAAACGGAAGCGGTATAATATTCCCTGACAGAAAATCTACCGCTCCTGTCAATACCATTCTCCAGCCCTGGGGTGAAATCGTAAAAAAGCACAGCATATAGACGATCATGCAAAATGTGACTGTTATCCCAAGTGCTAAAAATAAGGTAAGCAGAAACAGCAAAAAGGAAGTACCATTCACCGGAAGGGTCATTCTATAGGCTTTCGGCATCAGAAACGCACATAATAATACGGGAATGCACCTCATAATTACTTCAGCTATCCTTGCTCCGGTGGTTCTTGAAAACCACATGGAATAGATTGACACCGGGCGGCACAGTTCATATGCAATGTTTCCGTTTGCTATCATTGCAAAAAGCTCATTATCCGCTGCCCATGTATTAAAAAGGACCAGTAATGCTTCTTTCAGCCAGATGTATGTCACAATGGAAGAATAATTCATCGGCAGATTGCCGCCGGAAGCTTCTGCAATCGCTTTGTATGCCAGACACTCCATCAACCCCCAGATAAGCTGAGTCGTCAAAGCTGTGACAGAAGCCATGCGGTACTGAAGACCGGTGGCGAATCGAAGTTTAAAAAAACAATAGTATTTTTTCATATCTATACCCCATTGCGCGCTACGGTGCGCATACCAATCAATATTTGGAAGTTTGCTTCCAAACTTGCCTCTTACATAATGTTCAGTTTTGCATAGAGGCTCGCTATAATGTGGTCAATATCCGATTCAGAGTCTTCGTTTTTCGGCTCCGCAGATTCTGCCTCAAGGCGCAGCTCTTCCAGCGTGCCGTCCATCAGCTTCTGCCCTCTGCCGATCAGGATCACGCGTTTGGTAATTGCCTCAATATCCTGCATGTCATGTGTTGTTAAAATTACCGTTGTTTTATGCTCTTCATTCATTTGTTTTATGAAGTCACGGACAGCAATCTTGGACACTGCGTCTAATCCGATGGTCGGCTCGTCCAGAAACAGCAGCCTGGGCTCATGAAGCAGCGACGCGGCAATCTCACAGCGCATACGCTGTCCCAAAGACAACTGCCTTGTGGGTGTTTTTAATATCTCCTCCAGATGTAAAAGCTGCGTCAGTTCATCCAGTTTATTACGGTATCTCGGTGCAGGTATGGAGTAAATTGCCTGCAGAAGCTCAAAGGAATCCATGACCGGAATATCCCACCATAATTGAGAGCGCTGCCCGAAAACAACACCTATCTGTCGGACATACTCCTTCCTGTCCTTCCATGGCACCTGACCATTCACCAGGCATGTTCCGCTGTCCGGCGTCAATATTCCGCTTAAAATTTTGATGGTGGTGCTCTTACCTGCTCCGTTCGGGCCGATATAACCTACCATTTCGCCATCGCTAATGGAAAAACTGATATGATTTATGGCATTAACTGTGTTGTATTCTCTTTTGAAAAGCGATTTTACCGCGTTGCCGAACCCGGACTCGCGTCTGGCTACCCGATAACTTTTGCAGATATCATTAAATTCTATCAAAATGACTCCCTCCTTTGGTATTTGTCAGCTGATAAAAAAAGTTTAGCAGATAAATAAAAAAAGAGTAGACTTGTAATTATTTTTGTGGTAAGCTATATAATGTACATACGCCTAAAATGGAAATGGATATGAGACAGATATTATGAACCGAGAGACATTGCATGGTCTCTTGGTTTTTTGTTCTATATATAATGTGTGCAGAAGAAAAACAAGCCATAATGAAGGGGCTGTATAAAACAGCCCCTTGCTCTTCTTGCAAAAATATTCCACCTGCGTGGTTGCTGATACTTTATTCAGCGGACAGAGCGTTCTTCAACTGTCCGTAAATGCTCTGTATGGAATGTCCATAGCGCGTAGAGCCGCCGGAAGCTATGTGGATGCCCACTACCTCACCCTGACTGTTGAGCAGAGGCGCACCGCTTGCTCCGCCTGTCAGGAAAACGTCTGCCAGTACATAATAAAGTTCCGTCCCGTCATCCTCAAGCACGATGCAGGGGTACAGGAAGTCGTCATAAGAATAGGTGCCTTCCTGGCTTAAATATGCGGCGAGATAAATCACATCACCGGGCTGGCAGGGCTGAGATGCCATGGGCAGGGCGTTCATGGAAGTAAGATTCTCTACCGTGAAAGCGGCTACATCCTTTCTGCAGGTTTCTTCATAGCCAAATGCGGCGGCATCGGGAATCGTGATGACGGAACTGACGGAACCGTCCGCTGTAGAACCATCCTTCAAAATATCATACAGTTCTCCGCCGGTTACATAATCGGCAAGCTCTGCACCTGATATGTAATCTTCTTCTCCAAAATAATGAATTGCCGAAATCAAAAGGGGTTCCTCTGTCAAATCCGTTTTCATGAGAAAGGAAGTTCCAGCCATATAGGATCCTTCCGTGGTATCCCAGTATACATCAAACACGGAGTTCTCCGAAAGCTTTTCAAAATCCGGCAGCGGAAGGTAGTCAGGGTCAGGGATACTGTTCCCGTCGGAATCCGTAAGGTATTCGCCCCGGCACAGTCTGTCGACAAGCGCGTCCAGATCCTCTTCCTGAGGTTCTTCGGAAGACTGAGGTGTGGTCTCAGTGTCGGACGGGGTTGTAAGCTTGGGCGCGGAATCAGGCTGGGA
>JAIDME010000543.1 GCA_029050705.1 Acetatifactor sp. | reverse complement strand
GAGCATATCTAGACTGCGCCTGATATCATCCGGGGTAAACTCTCGACGCTTCACGTCTCCCTCTCTGAGAGTCCAGGGCCAATCCGGGTGGGGAGTTGTCGATTTGTTCATAGATAAACCTCCTTATGCATGCATCTTTTATAGTCATATGGTTTTTTCTGTATTGATTTTCCCCATCAACCTGAAAAGAATAAAGGCATCCAAATTTGACCATTTGTATTATTCTTCATCATTTTGATAAAGGATTATTTCTTCCTCCTCTTGTGCTGATGATAGGTTGCACAATTCACAAATAAATTGAAACAGGGGGCTATCTTCATGCACTTCGTAGTAGTCACCGAAAGAATATTCGATATCTATATGTCGGTCAATGACAGGACTATCACCGCATTCGAACACATCTATACGGTACACAATTTCAGATACATCTTCGCTTAAATCATCATCGGATATGCCGTTTTCCAAAGATATTTTTTGGCTTATCTGTTTGACATCGTCCATTGTAATCATAATATCAATCCTCCAAATTCGATTTTTCCAGTTCAACAACTTGAAGTTGTTTAAATAGATTCCATTGTCACATCGGGTCTATCGTGTGAAAAATACGTTTCAGCCCGTCTTTTAAATGCCGCAATCTATTCAAACGGAAGATTTCGGCTTTCTCTTGACGATACATCCATGCTCAGCTGTATAATCGCGCATATCCGTATGAAAGCCTGTCCAATCGTCGGGAATATCCACAACCCAGCCGAACTTACGCAAATAATATCTGCCGTTCTTTTTCTCAAACATAACCTCGCACACGTTCGCGACTTTTGTTCCTTCATACACAAGATGTACATTATAATCCTTGTCTAAGCACACGACCGACAACTCATAATCGGTCATGGTCCCACCTTCATGGCAAGCATACTTCTGCACGATATTGTCAAGCTCGCATATTTCCTTAGCCAGCTGAGCTATAAATCCGCGCAGTTCCTCGAATCCGCACGGTGCATCCTCCATATCGAACGTAATGCAGTAATCCCCATAGCCCGACATGATAACTTCTTCGCCGTTATTCAACACAAGCTTATCGGGATCGGTTATAAATTTTTCAAGGTTTCCGTATCTGTTTAGTTTCATGCTGGCTCCTGGTAGAACATTAATCAAATTCATGTATGATAGCCCGATTTGTGTAGTATCCTGCATTTTTAATAAATTCCATCCAGGTGCTGACCGCATGGAAGACTTCATGTTCCGGGTCAATAAACCAGATTTTTTTCGACTGCGGCTCCCATACCAGAAGAACCCCGTAATCTTCGCTGTCCTCCACCAGGGAAAGCAGCTTTTTCCCTCGATAAGTTATTTCCGGCACATCCATATAAGAATATAGTTTAATCCAATGCAGCCGTTCTTCTTTTGGAAATTCCAGTTTCAGATTCCCATTTTTAAGATATGTTGCCATATCCTTCGGCACATGATAGTCTTCAAATATTTTATCCTGTACTTCCTCATTACAAAATTCTGCTGGTTCGTGCGCCTTGATATATGCTGCCATTTCAGCATTATTATTTTTTTTTGCAGCTATATAGGGTCGGATTCCCTCTTTATCCTTTAAAGAAAGATCTGCTCCATGTTCCACCAAAAACTGTACCATTTCAAAATGATTTTTCTTTGCCGCACACAGAACAGGCGTGTCATCATTGTTTTCTCTGCAATTTACAGAAACACCAACCGAAAGCAAATACTCTGCCAATTCCTTATGATTGTAAAAAGCTGCAGAACAAAGGGCGGAACCTCCACATTCTTTGATCGGTAAATTCATCTTTTCAATAATCGGGAAGTAAGCTTCGTCCCACACATCCATCAGGCTGCGAAACAGACGTTCGATTCCTTTTTCATTTTCTTCAATTTGCGCCCCTTTTTCTATCATGTAAGAAAAAAGCTCTATATTTTTGGAGTGAATCACCATAAATAGCGTATTGGCCCCCAATCTCATATCAACGGCATTACAATCAACCAAAAATTTTGCAATTTCCGTCTGCCGGTTTGACAGCGCAAAACGGAACGCGTCAACGTAAAGGGTATGCTCCTCGCCATTGTAAACATAGGTTTGGGGAATATTTTCCCGTAAGGAAACGGTTTTGCCTTTCCTGTACAAAAGACTGCCTGCTTCCCATAAACTTTTTACTTTTTCCAAATCGCCTGCAAGAATCGCGTTTATGATTTCAGAAGGGTCTTGGTTTCGTTTTTTAGCCATATCAAAACTCCTCATTTTTTCCTGAACCAATCCATATGTATTTCACACCCAAATATTAAATTCCTGTGGTTCCGGTAATTGCTCCCAAATATCTTGAATCGGAACTTCTGCTAACAATTGCTGATGCTCATCATTCAGCCATGGAATATGCGCTTTGATATAGTCTGAATAGATTTCATGTTCCCCGTCCGCTGCTTCTTCAACAATCTGAAAATAAACAAATTCCTCAAAACTGTTTGCCCACAAATCCACATCTCCCGTATCATGCCCATATAATACAACTTTAGGTTCATCTTCTCCATCCTCATATAAAAAGCAGTATAGGTCGCCGGATATTTTACGTGCAAAGAGAACAAGCTGATATTTGGGATTTCAACACGCAATCCCCCATCGATTGGCCAAAAAGGATTGTATGAAATAATTTTGGAAACTGTATCCCTAAACTCACTTCCACAGCCTCTAGTTCCATAATCTATACCTCCCGTCATTAACGTTTTATTCAAATTTTTATGACATGGAATCACCTTGGCAATATTAACCGTATTCCGGATGAACAGGTAAACGTTTCAATCCCGGCTTGCTCCGCCAATACGCCCGCTGCACAGCAATCTTGTCAACAATATACGTATGAATTTTTTGAGGCTCATCCAAAAGGGACAGCGTTTGTGCCAACAATTCTTCCCCCCCATCTATCGGAATAATATCCAGTGCCCGGCGGACTTTTGACTCAAGTTCAAGACACAAAGGAATGTCCCCTGCCAGCGCGGCAGTCATAAACTGGTCCCATGCTGACCAGAAAGGGGCAATCCCGCTGTTTATAAGTGGTATTGACTTGGCTGTTTCCGGATCTGCCAGTGTCCGATACTCCAAAACCCGCTCCAGCGCAGTCTCTGCCAGAGAAGTGATTTCCTGCGAGAAAATTTCTGTGTTTCCTTTATATCCGACCCATGCCCACTCTCTGGCCTTCCGTATACCACATACGGTGCGCAGGTCTCCCCACTCGTTCCACAGATGCTGCATTCCTACATTCAGATAACTCCCCCGGTCACACCAACTGCCCTGAAAATCCACAACTGTGAAAAACCAACCGTTATCATCTACCCATATCCGGGAGGAGCCTTTCTGATACAGCCCCTTAGGCTTAAGCACTGCCCGGACTGCCTGTTTAATAATCGTATTGTAATTTTCTTCCATACGCTTTTCTTTCCCTTTCCAAGATTATATTAAAGCCGACATAAAGTCATCCCATCAACAAATCACTTTTAATCGTGAACTTATCAATAGTGAATTCAACTACATGGTCTGGCAACATACTTTCTCCAAAGCTGATGACCGCACAAAAATCCTCTAACGTCGTAAAAGTGATTTCCGCGCTGTAGACCTCAATATTTTCAAACCAATCCTCCGGCAGTCTTTCTCCCAATTTTGAAGAAAAGTATTCCGATACTTCCTCTTTACAGGACGCCAGCCAATCGAAATATTGAGATAAAGCCGGGACAATCTCTGTTATATGAAGTTTTGAAGAGATGTATATTTCACACTCGGATGGTTCCAGTTCATAACCGAAAATTTTCATGGGCATTACCGGATTGTAACCCACAAATAAATCGTCTTCATCGAATTCCTGTAACAAATCTGCCGTTATCATTTTCTGCTCTCCTTATGTTATTCTCATTTGGCCGTCTGGCGTTTACTCTGCCTTTATAACCAAAATTGATGTATCATTCATAACCATATAAAAAGCCTTTTCCTCTTCATCAAAACAGTACCGGTAAAAAGAATCTGCTGCCCCATATAAACTCATGTTCTTTACCATTGCAGACAGATCAATTTTTTCCCTGGACAACCGCTCTCTTACTTCCTCTTTATTCGCATATTCTTCTTCATAAAACTCCCATCCATTTTTATTTAACACATTTTGCGCTGTTGAATATTCTACTCCTGCAAGAGCATCCAATATCACACACATCAAATATTCAGATAATGTATTCGCAATTATTTTCCAATCTGCTAATTCATCTGCCTCATGCAGTATGTAAACAGGCGGGTTTTCCAGCCCCAATTCCTTTTCCTTTATACCAAAGAATACAACGCCCGCCGCATAATCGCTGCCAATCTGTAAATAGTTTTCCACTAATTCCGGCCACTGTTCTTTTGGAATTTTAGAATATGGATAAAAAGCATTTTCTTCACAAAACTCAGGATCATCGAAATCCTCCCTGCAATCTTCAATCCCTTCCTCAATATACTCATAGGTAAAATAAGGAAGATCATCGCTATTTACCCAAACATCTGCAGTGGATAATAGTTTTTCATTTCTTACCAGGCTTAAAAAATCAAACAATAGTTCAGGAAGTTTTACATTATTTTTCTTTTCAAAAGATTCTAATCCTTCTTTTGCTTTGGGTTCTGTATACCCAAACAGCTTTACGACTTCTACCGGCGTCAGATTATATTTTATCGCCATACCCCATTACCTCCATTTTATTAAAACTTAATTTTCCGATTTTCCCAGTTTATACTGACGATTACTAACATTTGCCATGAATGCTCTTTTTCATTGCACCCGACTCACGAGCGAAAAGCATCATGAATCAGTGGCATATTTGACCGCTCGTGAGTATAATAAACTGTAATTTGCTTACTATAGACTCTTAGCAAGAAGCCAAAAACAAGGACTCGCCTTAGGTTTCATCTCACTATCAACATTGCAAGGGTCTTCAAAACAATCTTTTATCTTATTTGTAAAACCGAATCTATGGTACATTCTAATATTATGCTC
>JAIDME010000542.1 GCA_029050705.1 Acetatifactor sp. | reverse complement strand
GGGCTGCAGTACCTCCACCCGGCAGAATTCCCTGTGCTCCTCCACGTATTCCAGCAGTTCCGACGCCTTAAACTTTGGCGCAAGACCTTCCTCCGTATATCCGGAAGCAATAGTGCCTCCGGTGGCGATCAATAAAATCTTCTTCAACTTAATAATTCTCACCTCGCTTCCACAAAGTCCAATAAAGCGGACATCTTCTTTTACGGCATCTCCCTGACAACGCCTTCGTCCGTAATATCAACATTGACTGAAATGCTCTCCAAAAAGTCAAAAATACGCTGCCGCTCTTCTTCCTCCGCATAAGTAGTCCGGCAGCCGGACTGCACGCCGGGAACAATCTCCACCTGAAGGCTGCTGCCCTCATCATTTCCGGAGAAATGCAGCAGCACCATCATAGTGTCCAGTGTCTTGCTGCCGAACCAGTAATTGCCGAGGCTGTAAACAATTGGCTTGCCATCATAATATTCCAGCCCCTGCAGACAGTGAGAATGGGCTCCGATGACAGCATCGGCACCTGCGTCCAGGTATTCCTTCCCCGTGTCCAATTGCACCTGTTCCAGGTCATAGCTGTATTCGGTTCCCCAGTGCACAAAGGCAATGCAAAAATCCGCATTGGCTTTAGCCTCCGCGATTGTCTTCTTGAAAAGCTCCGTATCGTAACACCGCAAAATTCCCGGCTCCGTTTCCGTTGCCTGAGGCGTCATCTTGTTCTTTTCCGCTCTTGATGCCCCCACCAGCGCTACAGTTTTGCCGTCCACCTCTATATAAAGAGGCGCCATGGCCTCCTCCAGCGTCCTTCCTGCTCCAAAATAAGAAATTTCCGCTTCCTCCAGCACAGTAAAGGTATCCAGCAGCGCCTCCTTCCCATAATCATAAATATGATTGTTTGCCAGGGTCACCGCATCCACCCCCAACTGATGCAGGACCTCCACTCTCTCCGGTTTTGCCCGAAAGGTGTACGCCTTGCCCTCCAGCGGTGCTCCGCCTGTACTGTAGGTAAATTCATTGTTCAGGCACATAATATCCGCATTGTTCATGTACTCTATCAGCTCCGGAGAAATACAGTCGTAAATACCGTTCTCCTGTCTGTCCATAAACAGCGTGTTGGCCTCGTTCTCATTCAGATTAATGTCTCCGGCAAAACAGATAGTAAATTCAAATTCGGAAGACAAATCCGGCTCCTCCGCTCCGGACAGTTCCTCGGGTATTTCCGGCTCAGCCGGGCTTTCTTCCGCTATGCCGCCTTCATCTGCCCGGCTCTCCTGTTCTTCCGCCTCAGTCCGGCTATCTGCCGGCGAGCCTGCAGCCAGGCTCTCTGTTCCGGCCGACACCTGATTTTCAGAGCTGCTGCAGCCTGTCAGCAGAATACAGCAGACCAGCGGCGCACCATACTTCCACAAACATTTCCACATATCAGTCACCACTTCATCACCATATATTCCGTTACATGGAGTTCAATAATCCGGCAATTCCCTGCTCCCTGAATATTCTCTTATAATGCCCGATTTCGTCCCTGATTATGCTGTCTATCATCTGCATGCCCAGCAGTTCCACCGGTGCCCTGTCATCCGTGAGAATATTTCCTCCGGCCTTATAGACTGCAAGCCCCGGAAAAATTTCTTCCAGCAGTTCCTTCAGTTCACCGTTCTCTTCAGCAGCCGTATTCACCTGCAGATTTTCCGTCATTGCCGGATTCATGGAGGCATAAAGCTCTCTGTTTGTGCAGAAGGGCACATCCACTACATACACCTCCGGAAACACTCGGGAGATAGTGTCCGCAAGATAAACATTGATGTCCGCATCCAGATTCTCGGAGGAATGCATATTCATATTGACGACCATGACCCCGCCTTCCTTCAGATGCTCTCTTACCAGGGTAAAAAATTCCACCGTTGACATCTGGAAAGGAATAGTGATGTCCTGATAGGCATCCACCATGATCACATCATACTTTTCCTCTACTGCCTGCAGATAGGCTCTTCCATCATAGGTCGTCACCTTCACGTCCTCAGGGAGCCCGAAATATTGGTGGGCCAGATCCGTAATTTTTTTGTCAATCTCCACGCCCTCCACCTGCGCATCCTCCAGATAACGGCTGCACTGGCTGGCATAGGTTCCCGTGCCCATCCCCAGTATCAGAATGTCCAGTCCCTCCGTCTTCTCCGTCATATATGGCGCTGCCAGGGCGTAGTCATAATACAGCCCGGTCAGGGACTCCCCTTTCATGGTGACAGACTGGACTCCAAACAGCACGTTAGTGGATAAAATGGTGCTTCCAGGCGTGTCGCTGACCTGCAGGTAATTATAAATAGACTCCCCCTCATAGGTAAGGTCCTCCTCCCAGAAGGCAAAACTTGTGGAATGCCCGAAAATACTGCACAGAAGGATCAGCAGCACAGAAACTGCAGCTTTCACGTATCTGCGCTTCTCACAGATAAAATATATCAGCGAAAGCGCCAAGAGAATGGCGGCAAAAATCAGGAACGTGACGGAAGTCCCTACCGCCGGTATTGAGATAAATGTGGGAACAAAGGTTCCGATAATACTTCCTATTGTGTTAAATGCTCCCAGCGTACCAATGGTCTTTCCGCTCTCCTCCAGGTTCCCCACCGCATATTTTGCCAGAGAAGGCGTCACTGTGCCCAGCAGGAAAAGCGGGAACACAAATATAACCATACAGCTGATAAATGCAGCTATGATCAGAAACTGATTGCTGATGGCGATGATCAGAAGCCCCGAAATTGCCACAATAATATATTTTCCGAACACCGGTATGGCGGCAATCCATATGGCCGCGATCAGAATCCTGCCGTACAGCTTATCCGGATTGGGATTCTTGTCGGCGCTCCTGCCTCCCCAGACATTCCCCAGGGCCATAGCGATCATGATGGTTCCGATAATGATCGTCCACACGATCTGAGAGGAACTGAAGTAAGGTGCAAGAAGTCTGCTGGCCCCCAGTTCCACCGCCATGACTGACATGCCTGCAAAAAACTCCGTCAGATAAAGATAAATTTTATTTCCCAGTATGCTTCTTTTTTTGTCCATTTTTAAATTGTCCATTGGGTAATCCCACATTCCCGTCGGACTGTCCTCCCATTCTTTTTCTTTCCCGACTCCCTGTCTCACGGATTAAAAGGGCTACGCACTCTGTCTCTTCCGTGAAGGGAAACATATCCACCGCAACACACTTTTTCACTTTATACCCCTTCTTTTTCAGGTATTTCACATCTCTCACCAGAGTGTCCGGATTGCAGGAGATATATACCACCCGGCCGGGAGCCACCTTCGCCACTGCATTCAGGAACTCCTCGCTGCTGCCGCTTCGGGGCGGATCCATAAGAATTATATCCGCCTGCGTCCCCTTTTCTGCCATATCCATCAGGAATTTTCCTGCATCATTCTGATAAAATTCTATATTTTCCGCCTGATTGCACTTTGCGTTGCTCCGGGCATCCTTCACTGCGTCAGGGTTCAGTTCCACACCAATAACCCTGCCGGCCCTTTCTGCCGCCACGATACCGATAGTACCGGTACCGCAGTAGGCGTCCACCACCGTCTCTTTCCCGGTGAGTTCCGCGTAATCAAGGGCTTTTCTGTACAGCTTCTCCGCCTGCACCGGATTCACCTGGTAAAAGGACTTCGGTGAAATGCGGAATGTCCTGCCGCAGAGCCTGTCCTCAATATAGCCTCTGCCATAGATGACCTGCTCTCTTTCTCCCAGCACCATGCTGGTATCCCGGTCATTGACGTTTAGGACTATGGTGGTAATCTCCGGATGCAGCTTCAGCAATGCCTTCACAAAATTATTTTTTGAGGGCATAACCGGAGAGGAAAGCACCAGTACCACCATGACCTGTCCCGTTGCCCGCCCTGTGCGGATCAGCACATGACGCAGCAGTCCATACCCGGTATCCTCATTGTAGGGCCGTATTTTAAAGGACTTCAGCAGACTGCGTACAGACACAATGATCTCATCCGCCTTCTCGTCCTCGATCAGGCAGCTGTCTACCGGAACAATCCGATGACTCTTCTCCTCAAAAATACCGGAGATGGCATTATGTTTCCTGTCTTCACCGAACACTGCATGCACCTTATTGCGGTAATGCTCCGGATGCTCCATACCGATCATTGGCTCCGGTCTGCAGTACGGCTCCATCAGCTTACGAAACCGGGTCTCCTTCGCCTTCAGCTGCTCCTGATAATCCTGATCGATCCACTGACAGCCTCCGCATTTAGAGGCCACGGGACAGAGCTTGTTTTTCTTTAAATTCTGATTTATATTTTGTTTCACTGTTGAACCGGTCTGCTTCTGCACCATCCATTATATCTCCTGTTGCATCCGTCGAAAACAACGGCTTAAACACTGTGCCAATCATATCATTTTTATTGGAAAATTTCAACAGTCACTACAACCTCTGCAATATCGCTCAAAGTCCTGTTTCAAGTGCAGAAAACTCTTTTTCTGATCAGCGAAATATGTATTATTCTTTCGGGCATATTCAGCGAGCCAATCATCTAAGTCCAAATCCTCCTGATATGAATAGACCATCATCGCCAACAGAGAAAGTCTGTTCTCCGGATTTCTCAATTTAGAATTGACTTTTACTGTCTTTTCCAACAGCGCATTCAGTGACTCGTTATAAAAATCCATATCGGTCTGCAAAGCTTCTATATCCATATTAAGATTTTCGGCAATGAACGATTCTGTGCTGTTATGTGAGCAATCTGATATACCGCTATGCAAAAACTCATTCATCAGATTTTCGAGCATATCCAGCTTATCGGCGATAACCTGCTTATCTTTAGTGCTTGCATCCTTATCAATCTCATCAAACAGCAATCCCTTTTTATTTCTCTTTTTAAGTCTGAGATTTTGATTAAATTCTCTGAGAAATTCTGCAAATTTTATATCCTCAACCCCAAGCCTGGTAAATCTGTCAAATAAAGTAAGAAATATAAAGGAATCTTTTTTATTGAAAACATCCTTGATATCATCCATCACAATATTTTCAAGTCTGCGCAGATTATCCGCGAAATTATCAAATTCCTTTTTCGTTGCATTATCATTGAGATATTTACAGGCTGCTTTTGCCTGTGTCTTCCAATTATCAAAATGATTTATACACATCATCGATTCCACAATGATTCTCTCAACAGCGCCCTTTGTCTTGTCCTTCTCAGAATAATTGTTACATTCCACAAAAAATCTGCTGTTCAGAATCTCGCGGATACGGCCTGCAAATCTATCAATATATGTAAAGGCTTTTTGATCAGTATTCATGGCTACATGGTTGTTGTATCTCTTAATATATCCTGATATCTTTAGGCTGTCACAGGATTCATGAATAACCGTCTCAATCTGATACTCATCAAATTTTTCCTTTAGTTCTTCCGGAAGTTTCTCATAGGTCTTATTCTTTATATCAAACACGGCATCTTCATATGTAACCTTCTTCTTATATGGAATTAAGGAATTTTCTATAGACGAGGTTATCTTATAATTTCCGTATTTAAATTTTATTAAAGCAGCCGTTCTGCATCCGCCATCTACAATGCGCAATTTAGAGTTTTCCTCTTCTCCGAGAATAATAGGCGGGATATAGTCATCCGTCAGCACCGTTACGATCAACTCGTTAATCTGCTCATTGTTCCATACAAAATTTCTCTGGACATCCGCATTGTTATCAATGTCTCCCTTTTTATTCTTCTTAAGATACATGTCCAAAGTATAAGTCTGCTTTCTGGGTCTTGCCATTTTGAATTCCCCCTATTATTCCCTATGGTATCAACTAAAACAACACTGAAACATTTCTGTATGAATGAATTGCAGTGCAGCAATCCGCATATTGCTTTTCATCTATATGTAATTCTTCCTTAATCTCATTAGGAAGGTAGCCGGCCATATTAAGCTTTAATACATTTTTCTGAAGATTCGAAAGTCGGCTGAGATACAGTAACATTCTCCTGCTATATCCTTCTTCCCCTTCATCAAACAGTTCTTTTTCGATTGTATTATCATCAGCAATTATATCTCCGATAGTAGTATTTTCGTCGCCTTCAATCGGTGTATCAATTGAAATTGACATTCTGTCCGCCCTGCGCTTTTCACGGTTTCTTCGACTCATTTCCGTCTTAATCTTATTTAACAGACAAGAATACAGAAAACCATCAAATGACTGTGAATCATCATACCTTCTCATAGCATCTACAAAAACTTCATTAGCCAGAGAATAGAAATCGTCCATATCCTTATCTGACAGACCGCCGAATTTAAGCAATATCTTATCAACCATGTTATGAAGCTTTCTTGCATTATCTGAATAATAAGTACGTAATATCTTATCCATCTCTTCCTCCTCTGCAATCCTGAATGTAAATATTGAGGATTAGTCTTATATATTTATCATTGACATTTACCAGTATAGAACATACGTTCTTATTTGTCAACAATATATTCGAACACGTGTTTGTATTTGTATTCTGATTGCCTTATTTAAGCATTGTGGATCAGATTTTATAAATTCAATATTATCGCATTCATTGTCCTTTAAACAGGACAGTTTTTCATTTACACGCCTTCAGTTACTGTTCAGAGACAAATTAATTTGCCTGACTCTGAACAGTTACAATTCAGCAAGATTTACGGACCAAAATGTAGAAGTACATATTGTGATCACTGTCACGCCACCACCAAATTGTCAAAAGAATCACTAAAACCATGACAATTAAAACAGCAAGAAAAGATTTTATATCAGAGAAAAGGAGAAATACAAATGACAGAAGCATTCTGCAAAACAGGACTTTATGAAAAAGATCACTCAAAATTCGGAGGACTGATCTTTCCTTCCGATTTCAATACTAATGTCAGAGGGAAAAACAATTATAGCGGGTCCCCTATTGCCAGACGCATAGTGAATGATGACAGATTTGATCAGCAATGTATTAAGAATAAAATAAACAACTAAATAATCAGTAAACATATGTGTTGGTGGCATGGCGATCGGCGTTTATGAGAGGAGGCCGTTAAATTGCTTGATAAACAATATAATCTATATTCTGTTGATACCGGACATTTTTACAGCAATCGTGAAAGATATCTGCATGATATGAACTGCAAATATCGCAGAGAACGCAATTATGTGCAAAATAAGCTGCCGGAAATAGAGAAAACTCTGCAACAGCTTGGTTATACGGATGATGACATAAAAAAACTTAAGAATGGCAAAGCAAACAAAAAAGATATTATTGATAATTCATATGATATTGTTTCCGAATATCTGCGTTGGCTGGAACTGATCAGGCATAAAAGAGAAAAAGCAAAACAGTCAAAGGAAAAGCTACTTGCTCTTCTATCCAATAAGGTTAACCAAAATGAATTGACCAATGGTAAAGATCATATCCGTGCCATTAAGGAAGACAGCTTAAATGACACGAACATAATATCCGTATTTGACTCTGCTCTCAGCAGAACGATCGGAATCGGACAGGATGAAATAACGAATGCCTTGATGGTGGTTCAGGTATATTACTTTGATGTGTTTAAAGACATCTCCTTTTACGGATTTACATATAAAGGTGAAAAATATAAATATTTTACCTCCTCAGCCGGACAGATCCGCACGAAAAAAGCTGTTTTTATCAAAGAATCTGTATGGAACAGGATTGAAAAGACTGTTATGTGCGGATTGACAACAGATAAGATTAACTCAAAGGGCGGAAATAATGTCAATAAGCATCTGGCTTATATGGCTCTGACAAATTCCGCAACTGATGAGTGGCAGGAATTTGATATTGATAAGTCTATTGTCATTGATGATTTTGAAACAAATGTATACGGTACTTTTGACTTTGTAGACGAAACAGATTATTCCATTACGAGAAAAAACGACTATGTACCCGTTCCGCATACCGATGGAGCCGGAATGATACTGCCCTCTGTTTCAGCTAAAAACTTTATGTTCCGTGCTCCCTGGATCAAGGGATTATTAGGCGTGTTTGATTTCAGAAAATTTATTGAGGTCAATGACTGCTCTCCCGTCATCACAGATATATATGGAAGAAAGCATGATGTGATCAAAGAAGACATTCAGATCATCTTCACCAGGAGTCAGTTCAAAATGTACAAATATTATGACTCATGGGATGAATACAAGGAATATTTTAAAAAGTATCACTGCAGTGCCGGCATATGTAATGTTGAGGAAGACAGGATCAAGAATGCGAAGATAAACTATCAAATGCTTCAGACTCTTACAGATATTACGGATGAGGAAATTGACCTGCTCACCCAAAAATCATCTGAACGGATCAGCAATATCTGTAATTCCAGGGAAACCATGATGGATATACTGGGCATTACGCCATATAACACACACATGACTCCTTTTCAAAAAGCAGTCAAATTATATCCGCCCCTGCTGAGCGATACCTATGCAAAGGATGTTATTCGTGAAGCAAAAGACAGTCTTTTGAAAAAATATCGCAGCGGAAAGCTGGAGGTGACCGGCAAATATACTTTTTTGCTTCCGGACTTCTATGCTGCCTGTGAATATTGGTTCAGTCACATAGAAAATCCTAAGGGATTATTAGATGACAAAGAGGTATTTTGCTGGCTGTTTCGCCGATACGACAAACTGGATTGCCTGAGAAGCCCTCACTTATATAAAGAACACGCTATCCGAATGAATATTGCAAATGAAGTATCCGGCGACCGTGCAGGTCAGATAAGAGAATGGTTTATTACTGATGGGATATATGCAAGCACACATGACCTGATCAGCAAAATACTAATGTATGATGTAGATGGCGATAAGTCTCTTGTAGTTGCTGACAGAGATTTTGTACGGATCGCAGAACGCAATATGAAGGACATTGTGCCTCTCTACTATAATATGCGCAAATCAGAACCCACAGAAATAAACAATAAAAACATTTATGCCGGACTTATTGCTGCCTTTACAGGCGGAAATATAGGCGTTTACAGCAATAATATCTCAAAGATCTGGAATGATGAGGTTTTCATATCCGGCTCAGATGAAGAAAAACAGGAAGCAATTGACTGTATCAAGAGATTGTGCTGCCAGAACAATTTCGTGATCGACTATGCCAAAACCTTATATAAACCTGAGTTTCCTCATAATATAAATGAACAGATTTCAAAGTACACCAACACGAAATTACCGGCTTTCTTTGAATTCGCCAAGGATAAAGAAGAAACACAGGTCAATCAGCGCAACGGCAGCTTTGTCAATAAGATTTTTGACAGGATACCCAATAAGCCTATAAACACCAGAGGGTTAAATCTCGGACAGTTGGATCATCAGATCATGATGGCCAGCAAAGGGATCATCTGCAGCAGGGAAGTATCTGATGCATATGATGCGCTAAACAGGCAGTATCGCCACATGATAAACATGAAAGATGAACGCTCGGATAATCTACGGTATATTGCCTGTAAGATCAGAGAAGACTTCAGCAGGCTCGGATATTCTGATGAAACAATAACAGATATGCTGGTTGAATATCTATACGGCAGAAATAAACGGTACAAGCAAGTATTATGGTTCTGCTATGGCCAATACATCATCCATAATATTGAAAAGAACTTAAAAGACAGGAAGGAGTTCAAAAACACAAAATACGTTCAATGCGCTGATTGCGGGGAATGGTTTGAGGCACCGTCTGAATCAAAATCCGAAAGATGCGGGGAATGTAAGATGATATCTAAAAGGGAGAGAACAAGATTAAGGGTTCAAAAATGCAGAAAGAAAACGTGTAACGCTATGTGAACGGCATAAAAAAAGCCCATTGCCAATGGACGAAATCAATTTTCAAAAAAATAAAAAAGCCCACTCGCAATGGACTAAGTTTTGTGCGTATAAGGGATTGGAGGTAAAAGAATTTGATAATCACACAGGAGAAACTGATAACAAAAATTGCAAAGCAGGAGGGTATGAATGCAGCGACGGTCCGGAAAATTTTCAAATCGGCGGAGGATATCATTTTAAACTGCTTATCTTCTACCACCTCATCAGAAAGTACAGTTGTCAAATTAATAGACGGATTAAGCTTGGAATGTAACTATATTCCGGAAAAACAAATTCATACATATACAGATATAGAATGTAAACCCAGAATCTGGGTAAAGCCAAAAGTGACCAGATATTACAATAAAAAAATAAACAAATATACAAAGGAAGATCATTAAATATGGAAAATCGAAAAAGTCTTTTGAAATCATCTTCTATCGAAATCACTCCGAACCTGTCGGTCAGAATTCCTGCCGTCGGTGAGATATTGGAGGATGAACAACGGTATTACAGTCTTATTTCCACACTAACCGCCACACCGTTTCAGTATATGGTGCAGCTTGATGATATGGGCTTTGATTTCACAAAAATTAACGATTATCAGTTGTTTACGATGCTATTTCCCAGTATAGCACAGGGCGATATCAGTATATTGTTCGGCGATTTGGATTTATCTGATATATCTATCCGCGAGAACAGGGAAAACAACACATTTGTATTGTATAGTTCAAAAAATGACATTACAATAGATAAATTTATATATACTCAGATAGCGGACTGCATCCGGAAGATAAATTGTCTGACAAAAGAAAATCGCAAGCCCGGAAATGACGAGGCAAAAGAGTTCCGCATCAACCTGGAACGAAAAAAGCAAAAGCGGAACGCCGGGAAACCTTACGAACCTTATCTGGAAAAGCTGGTCATAGCATTGGTCAACAGGCCGGAGTTTAAATATAACTATGAACAGGTTAACCAGCTGACAATTTATCAGTTTAATCAAAGCTTTGAGCAGATAAAGACCAGCATAAGCTTCGACAACACCATGATCGGCGTTTATGCCGGAACCGTTGATACATCCAGGATCAAGGACAGATCCTGTCTGTCCTGGATACCTGTTAAGCACTAAAACAAATCATTTTTAAGGAGGATACTAACTTGGCTAATAATGACAAACAGATCGTGCTTGGCCTGGATATACCGAAGACGGCCGCACAAATAAATAAAGATATCAAAAAGCTGCAGGGCCAGCTTGCAAAGGTCAGGGCAACCGGTGCGCTGGATACCGGCGCTACAGTTAAGGAGATCAATGCGCAAATTGCGGCGCTGCAGTCGCAGCTTCTTGCTGACCGGCAGGCCGGATTGCAGGAATGTATGAAGGAAATCAGTAAAGGTATCAATTCCGGCGGACAGAATGAGATTAATGATACGGTAAAAGAGACCGAAGGCTCCTTGCGCGGCCTGGCAAAACTTGCCGCTTCTTTTAAGGATCAAATGGCACAGGTAGCAAAAAACATTACAAAATTGTTTTCCGTAGATTCTGTTGTTTCACGCTTGATAGCCCAAACCCAAAAGGCTGTTTCAGAATTAAAGGAGATTGACACTCTTCTCACAAACATCAGCATAACCAATGACAGAATATCTAAGTCAGACTTAAGCAAATTGGGGGA
>JAIDME010000541.1 GCA_029050705.1 Acetatifactor sp. | reverse complement strand
AGCCTGAACCGGTTCATCTGCCGGATGGGCTGATTCCTTCCGGCATCCTCGCAAAATGTCTCCAACCGCTTCTCTGCCGCTTCCGGTCTGCCCTGCCGCAGGTCGTCTATTATGTCATCCCTTGTCTCTATCTCCTCATATTCCTCCAGGCTCAGAACAATTTCAAACTTATCGGGAGACATTCCAAGCCTCTGCAGAAGAATCTCCGTCAGGAAAAAATCAGGAGACACATCCCCTTTCTCAATCTTGGAAATCTGCTGTATTGAGCATATGCCTCTGCCCAGAACCTGTTGGCTGATATGCTTGCCTTTCCTGATCTTCCCTATCAGATAATGGATCTGTTCCAGTCTGTGAACCACCTGCAGCCCTCCCTTATCACCATAATGTAAGGCAAAAACAATATGTTACATTTGATATAGAAAGAGCACCCACTCCATAGGTGGATGCCTTTCGAATAGCCGATTTCTTTTCCGTTGGCTTATCTATATTCATATATCGTATCACAAGCGCCGCAATGTTTCAACCGTCTTCTCAACTGCTTCCCAGCAGCTGCTGTGTGTATTCCTGCTTCGGATGGCTGAACAGTTCCTCCGTCTCTCCGATTTCCAGAATCCTGCCTTCCTTCATCACCATAATCCGGTCGCACATCTTATAAACTACGTTGATGTCATGGGAAATGAACAGATAAGACAGCTGCATCTCCTGCTGCAGCTTCCGCATTAACTCCATAATCTGGGCCTGAATTGTCACATCCAGGGCAGACACAGGCTCATCCGCCACAATCAGCCCCGGGTTTGTAATCAGCGCCTGCCCGATGCTGACTCTCTGCCTCTGCCCGCCGGAGAGCTGGCTGGGCTTACGGTGGAAGTATTTCTCTTCCATACCCACGCGGTGCAGCATATCATATGCCGCAGCCTCCATATCAGCCTTACTCATGCGCAGGGACTTCTCCAGCCTCCCTGCTGCCCGCAATGGCTCCTGCAGCAGCCAACCGATAGTCTTTGATGGATTCAGGCTGCTGTAAGGATCCTGGAAAATCATCTGAGGGCGGACCGTGCTGTGAACGATTTCTCCGGTAATATCCCGATTCATCCCAAGAATCGCTTTGGAAAGGGATGTTTTTCCGCACCCGCTCTCACCCACCAGTCCCAGGCTCTCACCCCTGTAAATCGAAAACTCCGCACCGTTCACTACCGCATGCCGCTTCTTTCCTGAAAACAGGCTGTTGCTGCCGTCCCGATAAAAAACTGACAGATCCCGGACTTCCACTACCGGGTGCAGAGACTCCTCCTGTCCGCTTTCCTGTTGTCCCGGCCGTACAGAAATGCCATCTGTACTCCTTCCCCCAAAAACTGAAGTTCTTCGCTTTAGGCGGGATGGCACCGCCTCAATCAGTTCTTTTGTGTATTCCTCTACAGGATGTTCAAAAATATCCTCGGTCTTGCCAAGCTCCACTATCCTGCCGTCCTTCATGACCGCCACGCGATGACAGATTCTGCGCGCAAGATTCAGATCATGAGTGATGAACAGCATGGAGTTCTGCTCTCGCGTGTTGATGGTACGCAGCAACTCAATAATCTGGTTCTGAATTGTCACATCCAGGGCTGTGGTAGGCTCGTCGCAGACCACCAGGTCCGGGTGCAGAATAACCGCCATGGCTATCATCACTCTCTGGCGCATGCCGCCGGAAAGCTGGTGAGGATAACTGGCATAGACAGCCTCTGTGTCTCGAAGTCCCACCGCTTCAAAGGTCTCCAAAACCTTCGCCCTAATCTCCTCCCCTGTAAAATCCGTGTGCAGCTGCAGCATCTCCTCCACCTGCCTGCCCACTCGTATGGTCGGATTCAGGGATGTCATGGGTTCCTGGAACACCATGGACATCTCCGCCCCCTGATATTTTCGGTACAATGCCTTGTCAATGGGCTTTCCCGCCTCTCGGAGCACCACATCATCAAACACAATCCGCCCTGATGTGACCTCAGCCGTATCCGACACAAGCCCCATGAGAGTCAGCGCCGTCACGGACTTGCCGGAGCCGGACTCTCCCACCACGCCGAGAATCTCCCCGTCTTTCAGTTCAAGATTTACTTTTTTCACAACCTCCGTACCGTCAAAAGCAACGGAGAGATCTTCTATCCTAATCATCCGCTATTCTCTCATCTCTTCTCACACTATACCCTTCGCCGTATCCCCTCGCTGAACAACGAAAATCCCAGCACCACCCACACGATTGTCAATCCCGGTGCAAGAGCATACCAGGGCGCATTCTGCAGATACCCCTGGGCATCCGAAAGCATTTTCCCAAGGCTGGCATCCGGCGGCTGTACTCCTATCCCCAGATAACTCATGCCGGACTCCGCCAGAATTGCATTGTTGAAACCAATCATAACCGAAACCCAGAACACGGAAAAAATATTCGGCAGAATATGCACAAACAGAATCCTCGCCCTGCTGACACCCATAAGCCTTGCCCGCCCGATATAATCTGCGTCCCTGAGCCGTATGAACTCGCTTCGGACAATTCTCACATAGCTTGGTATAAACACAATCCCCAGTGCAAGAACCACATTCTGTCTTCCGTTCCCCAGAATGCTGATAAGTACCAGCGCCAGGAGAATGCTGGGAAATCCGTTGACGGCATCCGTAATCCGCATGACAATCTCATCCACAATACCGCCGAAATAACCTGTCAGCGCCCCGAGGAGAATCCCCACAGAGGCGGAAAAGAGAACCACCAGACTGCCGATCACGATGGTGGTACTCAATCCCTTCATCACCCTGGAAAATATATCCCGCCCAAAGTTGTCCGTGCCAAAGATATGGCTCAGGGAAGGAGCTGAAAACTTTTCCGAGGCGGACATTGCCGTAGTGCTGTACGGTGTCCAGAAAAAACCTGCAATTCCCAGCAGCAAAACAAGACCTGTCATGATCAGGCCTGCCGTCAGATATTTATTCCATTTTCCGCTGTCAGGTTTCTTCATTATTATTCTCCAATATAAGAAAGAGTGCTCTGCCCGTCTCCTCACTTCTCACTGATTCTGGGGTCAATGACCCGATACAGAATGTCCACGAGAAAATAAACAAAAATTACAACAAATGTAATATAGAGAATCAAAATCTCCACCACCGGGAAATCCCTGTTATTGATGGAACTGATGAGCAGCCGCCCAATGCCGGGTAATCCGAAGACCTGCTCAATGACAATACTGCCCGCCACGATCTCCGCAATGATCATGCCCAGGAAAGTGATGACCGGCATCATGGCATTGCGCAGTACGTGTCCGTACATAACACGCTGCCGGGTACAGCCCTTGCTGTATGCCGTACGCACATAATCCGCTTTCATCTCCGTCAGCATGGAATTTCTCAGGAAGCGCGCCGTCATCGCAATTTTCGGAAGCGCAATGGAGAGCGCAGGAAACAGAAGATAGCCCAGAAAGCCCCCCAGGTCTTCCCGGTAACTGACATAACCGCCGGGAGCAAACCATTTCAGCACAACTCCAAATAAAAATGTCACCAATATACCCAAAAAGAATGAGGGAATCGCCATAGTCGCCTGGGTAATGACTCCCAGCGCCGCGTCCAGAAACCGATTACTGCTCTTTGCCCAAAGCACACCCAGAGGTATGGACACCAGAACGATTAGCGCCATTGCCACTCCGGCCAGCCAAAGGGTCACAGGGAGCTTATCTCCGATCAGCTCCGCCACCGGCATCATCTCATTCATGTTTTTAGAGTACTGATAGCTGCGCCCCAAATCCCCGCGCAGCACGCCACCCGCCCAATTAACATACCGCACCACAGGCGGATTGTTCAATCCCAGCTCTTCCCGAAGCTGTTCTTCTCTCTCGGGAGTGGCTTCCGTTCCCAGAATGGAAGTGACCACATCCCCCGGAATGATCTGAAAAGCAAGGAAGGCGGCCACGGAAACCAGAAACAATGTCATAATGAGAGTGATGATTTTTTTAATAAAAAAGTTCACATGACCGCCTCCTTTCTTTTTTACAGTTCAGCTCTTTCATTGCTGAACTATTATTTTACATAATACACTGTGCTCATATCCTGCACATAGACAGGGTAGAAGGTGTAGCCCCCCAGTTTGGGATTCACCGCGATGGTGATCGCAGGCACCTGGATAAACGCGCTGCCCGCCTCGTCACACAATATCTGCTGCAGCTGCTTATAGTATCCTGCTTTCTCCTCCGGATCCATTGCAGCCGCCGCTTTGTTGTACACCTCGTCATACTCGGCGCTGGCAAAATTTATGAAGTTCTTTTTAGAATCCGTCTGGAACCTGTTCATCATGTAGCCCGGCGTTGTATCGCTTGTAAGGCCGCTGATGGTGGACTGGTACTTGCGTCCGTTATAGCAGTCCTCCAGCCAGGTATTCCACTCCACCGGGTTAATGACCGCATTGATTCCCGCCTTCTTTAACTGCTCCACCACTACCTCCGCTGTCTGCATATGATACTCATAGTTAGAAGGAACGGTAATCTCCAGATCAAACCCGTCGGGATAACCCGCTTCAGTCATCAACTCTTTTGCCTTCTCGATATTAGCTCCGGTGCCGTAAGTATCGTTCAGATCAACATAATAGGTCTGCAGTGTGGGAAGCATGGCTGCGCTGATGAGAGTGGCATTGCCCCCTGCCAAAAAGTCATTGACTTCATCCTTATCCAGCGCATAGCAGATTGCCTGCCTGACACGGACATCGCTCAAGAGCGGGTCTGCATTATTCAGATAGAGCGCCTGAACCACCGCCGAGGACGCAGACAAAATCTGGAAGCTGTCTTTCAGCTCGTTTGCCTGGCTATCCGTCAGGTAAGGGTAAATGTCGATGGAGCCTCCCTGCAGCTCCAGCAGAGCCGTGTCGGTACTGGTAACGATCTTAAAATTCACCTCGTCCAGATAGGGAAGCCCCTTTTGCCAGTAATCCGCATTTTTCTTCACCACAATGCCTTCCTGAGGCGTATAGGACACAAAAGAAAACGGCCCGGTGCCAATAGGTGTCCCGCTCTCATCCTCCCCGCTGCCCGCAGGAATGATTGCTGCCACAAAGCTGTAAATCAGCTCTGTATTTGCGCTGCCCACTGTGACCTGAACCGTCTTTTCGTCAATTACATCTACACTTGTCAGAACCTTCAATGATGAAATCAACGGTGTGCCGTCCAGAAGGCCGGAAGCCCTCTCCAGAGAATATTTCACATCCTCTGCCGTCACAACACTGCCGTTATGGAACTTTACGCCCTCCCGCAGGGTGAAGGTATAGACCAGACCATCCTCGGAAACGGTATAATCGCTCGCGATTGCTTTCATCAGATCGCCGTTCTTGTCGGGCTTTACCAGCCCCTCAAAAATGTTGAACAGAATCTCCTTAGTTCCTGCCGCAGTTGCTTTGTGTGGGTCAAGACTGTCAATATCCTGCTGTATTCCTACAACAACGGAGCCTCCATAGACCGGATCGCCTGTAGGCCCCTTAGAGGAATTATCCCCCGAAGACTCTCCTGTGCCGTCTGAACCGCATCCGCCCAGTACAGCCATTGTCAGAAGCGCCGTCAAAAGTAAACTCAGTAGTTTCTTTTTCATACTCTTCTCCTCTTCGATCAATAAACCTCTCACTATTCGATTGTCATCCTCATTTTACCATAGAATGCGGCATTTGCAAGCTTTTTCTAAACACCCTCCACGCAATTGTTCATCAGCATGGCGATCGTCATGGGTCCGACGCCGCCGGGAACCGGGGTAATGGCACTGCAGTGGGGCGCCACCCTGTCAAAGTCCACATCTCCGCAGAGCTTGTTGTTCTCATTTCTGTGGATACCTACATCGATGACCACAGCCCCCTCCTTCACAT
>JAIDME010000540.1 GCA_029050705.1 Acetatifactor sp. | reverse complement strand
CTCGCCCCTGGCCGGTTTCAGATCGATCAGCAGCTCCGCCGCGCTGTCTTTTTTATAATAGCTACTGGCCGTAAGAGCCAGCGGACCGCTGACACCAAAGTGTGTAAACAGCATTTCGCCAAAGCCCTCATACACTCTGCGTCTTCCGCACACAAGCCGCAGGGAAACGTTTTTCAAAGAAAGCCCCATCAACTGCCCGCACCATGGTTCCTTTACCTGTAAGGGAACCAGCGCCGGCCTTGGTTCCACTACCCTGTGCCCGGTCTTCTCTGCAAAACGATATCCATCCCCTGTAGATCCGGTAGCTGGATAGGACATGCCGCCGGTACAAATAATACACTTGCCTCCGTTTATTACACTGCCATCCGAAAGCAGCACTCCCGCGAACGCCATTTCCTGCAAACGCATTAAAATATCAACTGCTTTTGTATTCAGCCTTATTTCCACGCCGTATTTTTTCAATTCACGCTGAAATGCCGCTATGACATCGGAAGAGTGATCGGACACCGGAAACACTCTGTCTCCGCGCTCTGTCTTCAGCCGGCAACCCGCCTGTTCCAAAAAATCAATAACATCTGTATTGTTAAATCCGTAAAAGGCACTGTAAAGAAACTTTCCGTTAGTGCAGACATTTGCAAACAATCCATCCATGTCCGCGGCATTGGTCACATTGCAGCGCCCCTTTCCTGTAATGAACAGCTTTTTCCCCAGCTTTTCGTTTTTCTCAATCAGACAGACACTGCCGCCGGCCCTGGCTGCCGCCACCGCCGCCATCATGCCCGCCGCCCCGCCGCCCACGACTATCACCCTATCCATACTGTCCGCCTCCGTTTTCCTCTCGCTACAGGCAATCACGCTGAAGAATGCCTTCTCTTGGCATTCTTCAGTGTGAGAAGAATTTCTTGGCGTCCCATCCTATGATGGGACGTCATTAGAAGTTCTTCTCACACTTCCTTGCGGAGGGAATAATTCAGCATCGGTTCATCGTCAATAAAATTGATTTCGTCATTCAGATAAACCTGATAATTGTTCCAGGTCTCCTCCAGCATCTCCAGATTCCGTTTCACTTCCTGAGGACATTTCAGGCACAGGGCAACCACCAATGCATTGATAACACTTAATGGTGCCACCAAAGAGTCCACAATAGAAACCATATCGCTTCTCGCCAGAAGGTTGCAGGAGGAATACAGGCTCATTGGTGAATGAGTGGAATCCGTTATAGCGATCACCTTGGCATTTCTGTCACTGGCAAACTCCATTGCCTTCAGAGTACGCATGGAATATCTGGGAAAACTGATTCCAATGAAACAGTCCTTCTCATTAATTCTTATCATCTGCTCAAAGGTCTCACTGACACTGGTGGTCTTTAACAGCACCACGCCTCCTCTGACCATATTGAGGTAAAAGTGCAGAAATTCCGCCAAAGGTTCATTACTGCGCAATCCCATGATATAGATTGTTTCCGCCTCCAGAATGGTATTCACCGACAGTTCGAAGGCCGTAGGATCCAGATGATCTATCGTATGCTGAAGCTTTTCAATATCAGCTGTTATTACAGATGTAAGCACCTCGGACTGGGAACTTCTGCCATATTTTGCGTCTATCTTCTGCACGCTGCTGAGTTTTCCCTTGACACACTCCTCCAACGCTCTCTGAAACTCCGGGTATCCCTCATACCCGATGCCGGAAGCAAACCGCACAACGGTGGATTCACTGATTCCCAGCATTTCCCCAAGTTTTGCCGCCGTCATAAACACCGCCTGGTCATAATGCTCCAGAATAAATGTGCCGATAGCCTTGTGGCTCTTACTCATCTTATTATACTTATCCGATATTCTGCTCAACACATCGTACTCTTTTCCCACATTTCCCTCCACTTGCGAGTTTCTTTCCGCTCTGCCCGCTATACTTCAGACATGAAAGTCCTGCATGAGTGTTCCAGCAGTTCAAGCGTCTCCACATCGGACAGATCATAATCCCCTGTCAGCGACATACATGCCGCACCGTGTATCAAAATCCACATCCTCATAAACAGGCTCCCGGGATCCGGACAACCTGCGGATTTTGCAAGATTTATTTCATATACCACATTGCCTTCCCCGCCGTTTAAGAGTTCATACATGCCCTTCCGCCCGGGCCTGCTGTTTACGAACAGCAACTCAAACAAATGCTTTTCTTCGCGTGCAAACGCTATGTACGCCATGCCCAGATTGGAAAAGGGAGCCTTCCCTATCCTGGGATACAGACTGTAGTAATCCTGGAAAAATTGCGCGGCTCTCTCATAAACTGCATCCCAAAGCTCATCCATATTCTTATATACCCGGAAAATGGGCTGCGTGGAACAGCCGGCCCTGGCAGCCACCCGCCTGGCTGTCACGTTGACAAAGCCTTCTTCTCTGGTCATCGCAAACGCGGTATCCAATATCATCTGTAATGTTATTGTTTCCTTTCGTGCCATAGCACTCACCCCTCAATCTCATCTGTCCGGCAGCCTGTTGTCTCAAACTACGTTGGTAACATATGTTATGTTACAGAAATATTTCTCATCTGTCAAGTGATTCCTTCTTAAATCAGTTTCCTGCAGGGCTGAACTATAATGTTGCAAACGCAGGGGCATCCCCTCAGGAACACCCCTGCCCTTAAGCTTTTGCTGTCCTTATTCTTCTACTCATCCAGCACTGTGGAAAAATACTGTATGGAAGTTACCGTATCATTCTCCATAAGAAAACAAAGTTTCATGCCGTCCTTATTGTATACAAGCATACTGCCCTGCTCCGTATAGTCCGTTCCATAGCTGTTCGTTACATCCGTCAGCGAACTGCCTATATAAATATTCTCGGCCGTGGAAACCGCATCATCCTTCAAAATAATAGTTGAAACATAATCCTTTTCGCCCTGTGGGTAGGTTTCAATCACAAAGCTGCCGTAGGTATATGTCTTATCCAGACCCTCAAAGGCGCAGCTTGCAGCTTCAAAATAATCATTCGGCTCTCCCAGCCCCTCCAGAACATCTGCCATATCCGCATCCACCGATACTGTCACACCGTTATACCGGAATACATAGCCCTTGGATGCTGTCTGCCCTCCGTCTCCTGTCTGGGTTCCTGCAGCATTTCCTGCGGTCTGAGAACCGCTGCCCGGCATGTCCGATACCTCTCCGTCGATAACTCTCTCGCTGTCTCCGCAGCCCGTCATTATTATCATACCTGCCGCCAATAAAATACCGATAAATTTTTTCATAAGTATCCTCCTGTTATTTTATTCCATATTGAATATACTGTTGTTGCTTTTCCTGTTCGTAGGCTGAGAGTTTCTCCTCCCACACCTTCTCCAGTGCCGCCTCTCCCCGTCTGTCCGTCACCGCTGTCTCCGTCACAAGAATCTTCCCAAAGTAGGAACTCAGCTTCTCTGCACCCGACAGATTAAGGTGCAATCCGCCATCGTAGGTATCCTTCTGAAAATCCAGCCCGATATCCTCTGTACACTCCAAAAAGTTGAAATAGAGCAGACCATATTTCTCTGCATACTCCTCCATCTGCGTCTCCCACTGGTCATACCAATGAGGATACAGGCTTGGCGCCTTGATCAGAATCAGTTGAACACCCTTCTCCTCGCACAGTTCTCTCATCCTGTCCAAATAGTCATAGGCATTTTCTCCGAACATATAATCTGCAAGCGGTTTCGGGTCGGGAATCGTTTCTGCCGCCTTCACATCCACCCGCATATAATAACCGTTGTGAGAAACCTTTGGCACCTGAAACATGTTTTCCAGATCACTCTTCTTCAGTTCGCTCCATCTGGAGTGGTATCTGAGAATCGGAAACAGGTAATCTTCAAAGTTCTCCCTGGATGTCATGGAAGCATATATGGACTTCACCTTGGAGACGGACCATTTCATCCCCTCCAGCGTCATCCGGTTGTATGCTTCTCTCTGCGGCTCCTCATACTGCATGGACAGCACGTTGAATACCACCACCTTAGGCGTCTCGTACCGCAAAGTGTCCTCCAACAGATAATAGGATTGCCAGATAAGCTGCTGGGCACTTCCCCTGATGTAACTGTTGATGCCGTATTTTTCCCACAAAACCACAGGCGAAAAATTCTCATATACCTCACAGTCCCCTATAAAGATTACATCATGGTCTTTTTCTTCCCCGTAGTATTCCGCTATGAGCGCTCCTTCAATTATACCGTCCGTGTACTTCGGTGTCAACAATCTTTGCAGCAGAGCCAGACTGCATACCACGATACAAGCTGAGACAATCACCCTGCCATATGTTTTCCATTTCATTTTTATCCTCATTTCCCCGCTAAAACTGATTATATATGAACTGGCTGGAATCATAACCAACGCCGTAAGCGCCCATCAGAAGTACCAGCAGAAACAATCCATACCAAATCGCAAACCTGCCCCAATAGGGCAAACCTGCGATTTTTCCCCTGACGCTTCCGGTGCGCTGCAGCAGACTGACTGTGATCAGAATCACCAGACCGCCCAGAAGTACAAAGTAATCAACTGCCGACAATCCGATGTTCAGCAGGGCCCCGTTCCATAAAACATTCCAGTTTCCTTCGCTGAACATGCTGCCAAACATCCGAAAGGTTAAAGGCACATCCCTGTAACAGTCGAACAGGCGCAGACAACTCATCAGCAATACCGTACGTACCACCTGAAACAGTCGGAAAACAAATCTGTCCCTGACATTAAACCTGTCATGAAACCTTTTATATAAAGGCTCCAGTTCCTGGGATACCATGATCACCAGCCAGTTTCCCAGTCCCCAGACAATAAAGTTCCAGCTTGCGCCGTGCCAGATGCCGGTGGCAAACCAGACCACAAAGGAAGACAGGTATACCGGCACCCGTTTGCCGATAACCTCTCCGAAATGGTTCCTTGAAAATTTGGATAGCTTCAGCATGGGCTTACACACGGATATGGGGTAAAAAATGTAATCCGTGAACCAGGAACCCATGGTGATATGCCAGCGGTTCCAGTATTCCTTTATATTCTTGGAAAAGTACGGACGGTTGAAGTTCTCTGTCACCCGTATACCCAAAGTCTGGGCAATTCCTATGGTAATGTCAATGCCGCCGGTAAAATCCGCATAAAGCTCCAGAGCGTAAAACAGCATTCCCACAAACACATAAGCGCCTCTATAGGAGTCCGCATCGTGAATCAGCGTATTCACACCTGCCAAGATTCTGTCCGCTATCACAAGTTTCTTAAAAAAGCCCCATAAAATCCGCTGAAGCCCTAAACAGACTGTCTGTTTATCAAAAGGATGCGCCTCGAAAAGCGTCTTCTTCAAATCACCGAATCTGCTGATAGGCCCCTGGATCAGCTGAGGAAAAAATGACACAAAAAGAGCGAAGCGGAAAGGATTCTTCTCCGCCTCCACGGTTCCGCGGTATACATCAATGATGTAACCCATGCTTTGGAAGGTATAAAAGGAAATTCCCAGAGGTACGATGATATTCAAAAAATTCAACTGCTTCCCGTTACCCACCGCTTCCAGCACCGCATTGACATTGGAAATCACAAAGTTTGTGTACTTGACTACCGCCAGGATTCCCAGATTCAGAAGCAGGCAGCACAATGTCCAAATCCATGTCCTGTGCTTTACTTTTGCTTTATAGTTCTTTTTTTCTTCTTTGCTCAGAGTTTCCTTATGCTCCCGCAGCCAGCTGTCCCTTTTTCTCTGCTCCGCCTCTATCCTGCATCCCGCAAACCAGGTTGTCAGAATCGTCACCGAAATATAAATGCAGTACGCCGGGCCCGCATAAAAATAGAACAAAAAACCGGCTGCCAGCAGCAGCTTCCACTGCCAGCGACTGGGCAGTATATAGTAAAGCAGGAAAAGGAGAAGCAGGAATTCCAAAAACTCATAGGATGTAAAAAGCATTTTCAGTCTTCATCTCCCAGCTTCTCAATCAGGGCATACAGCGCTTTTGCCGAATTAAAATACTCCGGCAGAATGTACTCCGCTGAAATCACCACATCAAACTGTTCCGCTATCTCTGAAATAACGGATATAATGTCAAAGGAGTCCAATATTTTATTGTCAACCAGGTGCTCCTCCTTCTCGAAATCCACCTCCGGATGAAGGTCTTTCAAAATATTCAATAATTCTTCCATTGTTATCCCTCCCTGCCCGCTCCGGCGGGCATCAATTTTTTACTTTTGTGTACTCTCCTGATGATACTTCATCAATGTAACTCTGTCAATCTTTCCGTTGGCGGTAAAAGGCATCTGCTCCAGCCTCCTGACATGATTGGGAATCATATATCTGGGCAGCTTGTCCTTCAGAAGGACAATCAAGTCCTTCTCCTCCGGGTCCCCTGTGTAGTATAACACAATTTTTCCCTTCTCAGAGTCATAGACACAGCCGGAACTCTTTATGCCTTCCAGCATATTTACATTGACTTCTATCTCACCCAGCTCGATCCGGTGGCCCATATGCTTTATCTGATAGTCCTTACGGGACACAAAGACCAGTTCTCCGGCCTCATTACGCCTGCCCAGATCGCCCGTGCGGTAGATCAGCTCCGGATATACCGTATTCAGTGGATTCTGTACAAACGCCTCGTTGGTCTTCTCAAAATTGTTGTAATATCCAAGAGTCAGAGATGTGCCCCTGATACAGATTTCACCGGTTTCTCCGCTGCCCGCCAAAGTGTTGTCCTCCTTCAGCAGGAGAATTTCCGTATTGGCAAAAGGTCTTCCGATAGGTATAGCCTCATCCAGTTCAAAGTCCCGCTCTACTTTATAATAACAGCACATACCTGTGCCTTCAGTAGGTCCGTAAAGGTTGGTAAATTTTGCCTGAGGAAGTGCCTCCCTCCAGCGTCTGAACTGCTTTATGGGAAAGACCTCGCTTCCAAAGGCAACAGTGTGCAGATATCCGGGAACCACCGTCTTAAACGTGTCAAATGCTGAGATAAAGGTCAGCGCAGATACCACCCAGCAGACAGTATTAATCTGATGATCATTCAGGAATTCCACCAGCTTTACCGGCATCATAAACAATTCTTTGGGAATCAGATAGGTCGTAGCTCCGTATTTTAATGTCGGGTACAACTCCTTCAGGCAGGCATCGAAATACAGAGGTGTCTGATTGCCGAACACTGTATTTTCATCAAATTCCAAAACCTCAGACAAATGCTCAATGTAATCCAGCACCGAACGATGGCATGCTACCACCCCTTTGGGCACTCCCGTAGAGCCTGAGGTAAACACTACATAAATCGGGTCGGTATCGATGGCCCTGTCATGGATTTCCCGCAGTGCCTCCCCGTCAATCTCCGTGCCGCAGATGTCATCGTACAGCACAATTTCCGCCTCTCCCGAAAAGCTCTCCGCTGTCTTCGCGGTCTGTTTGTCACAGAGTATCACCTCCGGCTGCAGATTTGATAAGATCAAATCGATGCGGACCCGAGGCATCTCCTCGTCTATGGGAACATAAAAGCAGCCGCCTCTGACCACGCCGAAAAACGCGGTAACCTCCTTCGGATGCTTATTCATAAACACCACTACCGGCTTTCTGTAAACCCCTCTTTTGTGCAGCCAGGTTCCCACAGCACGGCTGTCCCTGTCCACCTCCGCAAAGGTCATGCCTTCTGTGCCGTTGGAAAATGCAAGCTTTTCCGGCACTCTTAAAACTGTCTCGTCCAGATAATCCAAAACATTGTTCTGCATTGCTTCATGCCTTCCTATAATAGAATAATTCTATTTCGTAATCAAATTCTGATACCGCGTGTCAAACCTGCCGCACTCCTGCACCGCGCATTTTGCAAGCACATCCAGCACATCCAGATAATCGGCGGGAAGTACATAGTCCCGCTTCAGCAGTGACAACTCCGTGCAGCCCAGCAGATTGACCTGGGCACCCGCGGCGAACAACTCCTCTCCTACTTGGATTAATTCATCCGGATTGCCCTTCTCGCCGGATTTTATCCGGCGGTAGATCAAATCCATGATCAGCCGCTGGGATTCCTCCCCTGGATTCACCGCTGTTATCCCATATCGGTGCAGCGTCAGTTCGAACAGTCTGCTCCTTACTGTTCCGTCCGTAGCGAGGATTCCCACCTTATCCACACCCGCCTGCTTTAAATACTCCGCTGTCTCCTCGATAGCGTGCAGCACCTTAAGCCCAATGTTCCTCTCCAGCTCTTCGTGAAAATAATGAGCTGTAATGCAGGGAACTGCCAGCAGTTCCGCACCCATTCCTTTCAGTTCCCGTCCGATTTCCGTCATCTCCACGGCGGGGTTATCCGTGCTTAACCCCAGTATATATCGGGTGCGGTCAGGAATGGATGGCTTGCTGTGCATCAGTATTTCCATATGTTCCTGGTCGTTCTCAGCCCTGCTCATCTGTGTCAGCAGATATAAGAAATAGGTGGTAGCCATAGGTCCCAGTCCACCGATAATTCCCAGTTTCTTCATACATATACCTCTTGTGTACTCTGTAGTCACTAATTATAAAGAACGCTGTTCTTGCGTGCTCCATAGTCACAATTAATTAGAACGCTGTTCTTGCGTGTTTAGTGCCGAAACATAGATCTTCCGGGAGTGACTTAGTTTTTCTCAGGCTGTTTACAGCCTTAGTAAAGCCTCACTCCCTGTTACGGTACCTCCGGATACAACTCATGGTCATAGTTGTGTGAATTGCCATGCTTTGCCGAATATTCCATCATCTCGGCTTCTGTCCAGTAAAAAATTACAGGATGGTCTTTCCGGGGTGTCGTATCCAGATGATGCCAGCCTTCCCCTATGTCCACCAGGTTCCAGTAGTGAGAGGTTTTCGACGGAATCTTCTCAATATCCATATTTGTGATCCCCGCCCTGTCCAACAATACCTTTGTGGTACAGGCATAGACATAACAGTCTCCCTGTTTCTTCACAAAACCTTCATAGGCAGCCTTCACCCAGTCTCCTTTGTCAGAATGGCTGATGTAACCCACATTACCCTTTACATAATTATAAATAGCCTGAAGCTTCTCGTATTGCGTCATTCCCTCCGTAAAGATAGAAGCAAGAACCGCATCCGCATAGCCGTAAACTTCATTTACGTCATAATTCATGGGCATTACCGTTACATTTATGGTCACTGTAGAAACATTTCCGGAAGGATCCTCCGCAGAATATGTGACAGAATACACTCCCTCTGCCTCCAGATTCACCTGACTGTTGTCCACATTAAGCTGCAGTTCTGCCCCGCTGTTATCAGAGACCGTAACATTCTTCTTATAGGAAATGGACGTACCCATGACATATGTGATATCACGGACTCCGGTGATTACCGGCGGCTCCGTATCATCCTCCAAAGTGAGCACAGCAGAAGCCTTTGTTTCATTCCCGCTCTCGTCTGAGAACACCAGACTAACCTCCCGGCTTCCCGCAGTCGTGATATCCGGCTCTTCCGCAAACGCCGCCCTCACCGTCGTGACATCCTTGGCTGACACCAGAAAGTCCTCCGCTGATACCGGTGTATTGGTGAACCGGGTCAGATTCTGCACCTCCACCACCGGCGGGACAGTATCCACAACATACAGGATGGAATCATAGACAACTCCGTCCACCTCTATATCTATCACTTGTCTGGAAGGCTTCGAAGTGTCAATATCCGTAGTCAGCAGCCTTTTTTCAATGCCTGCCATGGTAAAGTCATCCGCCGTGGGCACCGACGTCCCGACTTCCCACTGCAGTTCTGCCAGAACAGGCGTAATAAACAGCTTCGTCTCCAGACGAACCACATTCTCTCCCATATCACTCAGCAGGAGCACAACATCCTGCTCTCCCCACTGTCCGAAGTCCGGCGCTTTTTCATAAACCACCGACACGGTAGTTGCATCCTGTATGTCTGACACGAAGTCATCCGGTCTGCAAATATTTCCGTAGCCCAGTTCAACAGGATTCACTGTGGCCCTGGGCGCAATGGTATCCCGAATACAAAGAGTACATTTATGAGAAAACAGTCCACTCCTGACATTGACCTGATATTCCCCCGGAATATGTATGTCAAATTCAGCACCGTTCTCAGTAAAAACCGCATCCGGCGCAGGATTCTTAAAAAAATCCTGTGCATGAACCTCCACCCCTGCCTCCGCATAGCACACCCTGTATGTCAGGCTGTCAATATAAAAGCAGCCTCCCACAAGCAGTCCGGAAAGCAAAAGAATGCCCATCAGCAAAAGATTCATTTTTCTCCGTTGTTTTCTTTTGCTGACGCTTCGACGTCTGTTGCCGTTTCCACCGCCTCCCGGCTGCTGTCCGGCACCTCTTAAAATTTCTCCGTCCCGCATCTTCTGTCCTTACCTCTTCATGATCTATACATCCTGCTATTTTAACTCAACACTGTAAAGCCTGTCAATAGGAAAGCACAATACCATGCTACACCGCAAATGTCTCTGATTTGTATCATCATGGAAATCCCCGTCGAAAAGTACTTCTCTTTCCGGCGGGGATAACAATTTTATGACGCTCTTTATTATACAGGATATGCTCCGTTCTTCGTATCTGCCTGGGTCATATCAACCTTCTCCTGCTGCGCCTGCCGATACTTAAAGAAATCCATGGCAACCTGGGGGAACAGCGCATAGGACAGGACATCCTCATCCTGCTGCTTCCACTCCTTCATCTCGTTCTCCAACTTATCCATCTCATTACTCAGCGTATCCGCAAAACGCCCGGTCAGCCTGGTCTCTCCGGGAATTACCTTGTCAATGACCTCCTGGCTCATAGGCTTTACGGTCTGTCCGTACTCGCCGCGAAGCACTGCCTTGGTCTCTTTGGTAGCCATCTTGTATCTCTCACCCATCAATACATTAAATACTGCCTGGGTTCCCACAATCTGAGACGAGGGAGTAACCAGAGGAGGCTCACCCAGATCTTTACGAACCTGTGGAATCTCCTTCAGCACATCATAATATCTGTCCTCTGCGTTCTGCTCCTTCAACTGACTCACCATGTTGGAAAGCATGCCGCCGGGCACCTGGTAAAGCAGTGTCTTAATGTCAACGCCCATAACCTTAGGATTCAGCAGGCCGTTCTTCAGGCACTCATCTCTGAAAGGACGGAAATAATCTGCAATCTCCGCCAGCAGATTCTGGTCAAAGCCGGTATCATAAGGCGTACCGCGGAAGGTTTCCACCATTACTTCGGTTGCCGGCTGGGATGTTCCCATAGCCAGGGGGCTCATAGCGGTATCGATGACATCCACTCCCGCTTCCACTGCCTTCAGGTAAGTCATGCCCGCCACACCGGAAGTGTAATGAGTGTGCAGCTGAATCGGAAGCTTTGTGTTTTCCTTCATTGCTGCGATCAGCTCGCTTGCCTTGTAAGGAACCAGCAGGCCCGCCATGTCCTTGATACAGATGGAGGCCGCACCCATCTCCTCAATCTTCTTTGCCATATCTGCCCAGTATTCCAG
>JAIDME010000054.1 GCA_029050705.1 Acetatifactor sp. | reverse complement strand
TGCTTTCTGTCTGTTTTGATAAGCGTGGCCAAAACCGTATTCAAATACTCGCAAGACAATATCGTTATCGCGCTCCATCTGTGCTTCCATATGATAACTGTGACTATAGTCTATGGTGACGATGGTATCGGCAAGCCGCCGGGTTAGGTCTTTGTTCTCGGATTCGGTCCAGTTATATGTAATTTTGCTGTCCGGTGGATAATCGGTTCCGAATAAGCCGTTGATAAGATTCGTAACTGCGACGCTGGAAAGTGTCAGAATCTTTTTGAAAAGCTTATCATAGATTTGAGCGATCTTCTCTGCCATTGCGGTTCCTCCTGCGTAGATGTGCATAATAGAATGTTTGAGAAATTGATAAAAAGAGCCTGATATTTTCTGAAATAAAATAGATGCGGGAAAAAGTCCTGACAGAGCAGGAAGTTTCAACAGATAACTGACATAAAAACAGACGAATGCCTTATTGAAACATACTCAGTATAACAGAAATTACGAGGCAATGCAACAAAAATATAAAAATGTTACATTTTGTCGAAAATCCGCTGTTTTTGGAAAGTTATAGCAGGAATTTTGTGTCATACCTGAATAAATTAACAAATGATAAAAATATTATTGATTAACAATAATTCATTGTTTATCATATGAATGTAGAATTATTGAAAAACGATAATTACATGACAAGACTTGCAGATACGAGGAGGAGAAAAATGAGTTACTTTGTATTTCCATGGGAACAGATCGGAATTGTGCTCAGGAAACTTTCCCTGGCCGGTGCAGCAGGGGATGTGGCAGCCTGGATTTTGTTCGCGGTGATTGGAGGCTGTCCGTTGATCTTCTGGGGACTGCTTGTCAGGCAAAGGAAAAGCAGCAGGGTTGATTTACTTCTGCCGGTGCTGAGCCTTACCTTATTCTCAGGGCTCTGGTTCCTGATTAATCCTACTTATCTGGAGGCATATTTATTTCCGGCTGGGATGGGAGAAATGGGGAAATGTGCATTTGCGCTGGCCATAGACAGTGTTCTGCTGTGCTGGCTGCTACTGCGGTTTCTGGGGAGCAGCGGGAGAATGGACAAAAAGACTCTGCTGAGAAGTCTGGAAATTTTGCTGGGTCTTTATGTGGCGCTGGATGCGGTGGCGATTTTGTTTCAGGGAGGTGCGGAGCTTTTGACGGCATGGAAGTCTGTTGGTGTAAGCGTATCGGGAGACATGAAATGGATGCCGACACCCGAGAACGGCATCATCGAAGGGAGGAGTATGGGAC
>JAIDME010000539.1 GCA_029050705.1 Acetatifactor sp. | reverse complement strand
ATATTAAAGCGTTCCGTAAGGAACGGAAGATGACGCAGGAGCAGCTTGCTGAAGCGATGGGAGTTACAGTCGGCGCTGTTTATAAATGGGAATCCAAACAATCAAATCCGGATTTGCACTTAATGATAGAACTGGCAGATCTGTTTGAAGTATCCACCGATGTTTTACTGGGATATGAGTGGCGTAATGGCAGTATGGGCGCGGCACTTGACAGGATCATTGCTTATCGCCGAAGAGCGCAATATGATGATGGGGTTATTGAATCAGAAAAGGCATTAAAGAAGTATCCGAATTGTTTTGACATCGTGTATCAGAGTGCAGTTCTCTACTCTGAAAAAGGCTATGAACAAAAAGACCGGAAAGCTTCTTTCCGCGCGCTGGAACTTTTTGATATGGCCTGCGGCCTGATTGGGCAAAACAAGGATGAAAGCATCAGTGAACTGTCGATCCGCCGTCAAATATCCCGGCTCCATCTATCGCTGGGTCACGCGGACACCTGTGTGGATATGCTGAAAAAAAATAATGCATGCGGGATAAACAACGCGATGATCGGAATGGTCCTGGCTGATTGTCAGCACAGGCCGGAGGAAGCTATAGTGTATCTTGGTAAGGCATTGGCACGGAGCCTGGACGACCTGGATGCGATTATGATGGGCTATGCCAATGTTTTTTTTCAGAGACGTGATTACAAAACCACTGTTGCCTGCATCGAATGGTTACGCAGTACATTACGACCGGGGTATCCCCCTGAAGCTGCTACCTGGTTCGACAAGTATGATTGTGTTCTTCTTGTACTTTGTGCAGAGACCTATTGTGCCATGGGAGATTTGGAATCGGCCCGTGACTATCTGACAAAGGCTGCAAAACGGGCTGCCTGGTTTGATGGGGTGGACAGCAGCAAAATCTGCGAATCAAAATTGTTTGCGGAAATGGGAATTACGAATCAGACCCACTATGACAACTTCGGAAGGACTGCTATGGAAGCTGCAGAGCGAAGGGTAATGACTGATGCAGAGTTTGTGCCTGGGCTCCCGGCTATCTGGGCTGAAATAAGAAAGGATATCTGATCAAATGAATTATAAAACATTTCTTAAAAATCATCTCGGACACATCCTGGGTGTGTCGCTGCTGGGCATTTTTACATCTCTTGCCATGGTTTATGCCGGGTATTCTCTTTCCTTCTTTTATACCGCATACGAATACGCCGGAGATAAAACAAAAGCCCTGCTCTATGCCTTCCTGATTGAATTGGGCATCTGGCTGGCAGCTATGATAGTCTATTATATTTCATTATTGGCAAAAGCAAAAATCCAACAGAAGCTCAAAGATAAACTTCGTTCCATAGTCAGCAGCAAAATTGCGTCTCTTGACTATATCCAATTTACCGGCAGGGACAGTGGACACTATGTATCCTGGCTGACTAACGATGTAGACCAGATTTACAGTCAATCCTTTTCACCTTTGTTCGCCGGAATTGAAAATCTTGCCACCGCTGTTTTTTCACTGGGAGCGTTGTGCCTGCTTAGTCCCTTCATTGGTCTCGCAGCAATTGCTCTGTTGGTTGTGATCTCTGTTCTGCCGCAGCTGACAAATAAACGTCTCCGGGAAGCAAATAAAGATCGCTCTGCTGCAATGGAGATCGGCGTCGAAAGCTATAAAGATGCGGTAATGGGCAGCCCTATTTTTTTCCTGACTAATTTGCGTAACTGCATTTGCGAAAGAATCTCTGCTGCATCCGAAAAAGCGGAACTGGCTGACTATCGCTTTAATTGCACCAACACGACAGCTCAAAGCCTGATTTCCACCATCAGCATGATCGGACAGTGCATCCTTCTGTTTGTAACCTTATTAGTTGCAATTGCCGGAGCCACGCCTGCCGGCGCAGTTCTTTCTGTCGGAAATCTGGCAGGCAGTTTCTTCAATGGTGCCGGGGCATTTGTCCGATCTTTTATGACAGTTAAAGCATCTAAACCGCTATGGGAAAAGTTTAGGCTGGATACTGCTTACCCTGATACAGCAAAATCTGACATTGATGAAATCCCCGAAATCACACTACATAATGTTTCTTTCCAATATGGTGATCGAGTAATCCTGCAGGACAAAAATTACTCATTTCATGCGGGCTGCAAATATGCGGTTATGGGCGAAAGCGGCAGCGGCAAGACGACATTGACAAAAATCATTCTCGGTTTGCTTCCCGGTTACACAGGAGAGATTCGATATGGTCAGGTGGAGCAGAAACATATTTGTCCGGAAGGTCTGCATCGTCATATAGCCTATGTGGATCAGCAGGTGTATCTGTTTCAGGATACAATTCGGTTCAACATAACATTAGGGCAATCTTTTACAGACCAAGAAATCATAGGAGTCATAAAGAGATGCCGCCTGGAAGATTTTGTAAATTCCCTGCCTGATGGTCTGGATACCGTGATTAGGGAAAATGGTAAAAATCTCTCCGGTGGTCAACGCCAGCGTATTGCGCTGGCCCGCGGCCTGATTCGCAATGTTCAATACATTGTTTTGGATGAAGGCACATCTGCTCTGGATGAAGCAAACGCTTTAGACATCGAAACCAACTTGCTGAATACACCTCAGTTGGGCGTAATTATCATTACACATAATCTGAGAGATTCGATTCGAGAGCAGCTTACAGCAGTCTACCAATTATGACAGGGATATTCCTTTCGGAACTCCGGTCATCAATCGCTTAAAAGCCGTTTCTTCCTCTCAATCATCTCGTCGATTTTTTCTATATAGAGAGCCACATCCTTGACATTTTCACACCGCTCGATCCGCCCATCGGGATATACCCTTTTCGTAATCGAACCGGCCCCCAACGCCACTATGGTCTGCACTTCCTCCATGATCAATATGTTGTACAGCCCCAGTTTCCCTTCCCTGGCATAGCCAACATTCTCAAAATTACCGGACATATTCTTCTGACGATATAAGTAATAAGGCACCATGCCAAGCTTTTCCGCCCCTTCCGCCGCAATGGACATGGTCTCGTCCGTGTTGCGCAGCATGGATGTGCCGTTCTCCTGTATCCACTGGCTTAAGCCCGAGGCCCGCTTCACCGCCAAGGAATGCACGGTCAGACTGTCGGGTGAAAGCTCCACCAGCCGGTCTATGGTGTGCTGAACATCCTCCGGGCTCTCCCCCGGAAGTCCCAGGATAATGTCCATGTTGATATTGTCAAAGCCTACCTTGCGGGCCAACGTATATGCTTCCTTGACCTGCTCCACGGAAGCCTTTCTGCCGATAAGCTCCAGCGTCTCCTGCTTCATGGTCTGGGGGTTCACGGAAATCCTGGTCACGCCGTGCCGATACAGCACCTTCAGCTTCTCCTCCGTGATGCTGTCGGCGCGCCCTGCCTCCACCGTGAATTCCCGCACCCTGCCGAAATCAAACAGTTCCCGCAGCCCGGAAAGCAGCCTGTCCAGCTGCTCCGGCTCCAGAGTGGTGGGCGTTCCTCCGCCAATATAAACGCTGTCCAGAATTTTCCCCTGAAGCCGCTCCGCCACATACTCTGCCTCCTGCAGCAGGCAGTCCAGATACGCATCCGCCTTCTTCCGATACCCGGCTATGGGATAGGACGTAAAAGAACAGTAAAGACAGGTTGTGGGACAAAAGGGAATGCCGATGTAAAGGCTGTAACCTTCCTCATAATGCACACCCTCCAGCAGCCGGCGCTCACGCTCCGCTATGTCGGTGGCAAGCTCCGCCTTCTCCTCGCTGAGGAAATATTTGCGGCAGTAATGCTCCGCAATCTCCTGTCTGCTCCTGCCCTCCTCCAGCATACCGTAAGCAATCTTGGTGGGCCGGATACCGGTGAGCATTCCCCACGGGAGCTGTCTGCCGGTTATCCGGGACAGCGTGCAATAAAAGAATTCCTTGAAACCTTCTTTATAGTTCTGTCCCTCAGACGGCTCCCAGCGAAAACAGCCTTCGTCTCCGGAATCCGTCCGAACTTCTCCGCTGCACAGTTCAGGGCTTATGAATACCTCCGCCTGTTTCTCTCCGGTAACCACCCGGATTTTCACTTCTCCTGACAGCTTTTCACGCTTGTCCGCCCGACTCTCCGGCAGCAGCACCTCCACCTGCTCCTCCGAAAAATAAGCCTTTACCAGAGCTTGTACATCATACTCAAAATTTTCTTTATCCAGTTCTATGACTAACATTCCGGTTTCTTACCTTTCCCCTTCTCTGACTATCCTGACCGCTGCCTGCCCTGCCTCTTCTCACAGACGCAAAACCTTCTGTGTGTTTCCGTCATTCTCACCTGACAAAACCGTAGACATCCAGCCCCCAAAACAGCGGTTTTCTGTATGAGGGCAAACCGGCATAAACTTCTTTTGCCAGCCTTTCACAAAACTCCCGCGCTGTCTGTACTTCCTCCGGCGCAGGTTCCTTTTCGCCGAAGCCGCACTTTTCCAGAAGTACATTAAATTCCGCCGTATTTTCGTCAGAGCGGTTCAGCCTTTGGGTACAGCCGGATGCCGCCAGCAGCTGCCTCATGTTCCGATACAGCAAAAATACCTTTTCCCGACTCTCCGCCCGCTGCAGCCTTCCACAGCTTCTCCTCCGGATCAGTATCCATGTCAGCTTCCATATGACAACAATGATAACACAAAGAAGCAGCAGACACATAGTCCGCATAATATACTCCAACACCGCCATGGCCACGGCCAAAATATCCCGGCCTCTTATGCTTTTATAATCATCATCAGTCCCGGAGTCATCTCCCGATGCCCTGCCATCATCCGGTTGTCCGACTGCTGCCCCGCTGTTTCCCTGATTCCCCGGCTGTCATACTGCTGCGCCGCTGTGAGACTGATTCGCACGCTGTCCCACTGATGGCCC
>JAIDME010000538.1 GCA_029050705.1 Acetatifactor sp. | reverse complement strand
GAACGCGGTGGGAGCCAGGGCAGCTCTCTTGAAGGATGCCATGAAGCCAAACCTGATTCAAACTCTGGAGCATACTCCGGCACTGGTACACGGTGGTCCATTTGCAAATATTGCACACGGCTGCAATTCTGTGAGAGCCACAAGAGCGGCAATGCGGATGGCGGACTACTGTATCACGGAAGCCGGATTCGGTGCGGATCTTGGTGCGGAGAAATTTTTTGATATCAAGTGCCGTATTGCGGACTTAAAGCCTGATGCAGCAGTGCTGGTGGCAACGGTCAGAGCGCTGAAGTACAACGGCGATATTTCGAAGGAAGATTTAAATGCAGAAAATCTGGAGGCCCTGGAAAAGGGAATCGTGAATCTGGAAAAGCACATAGAAAATCTGCAGAAGTATGGAATACCGGTGGTAGTGACACTGAATTCTTTTGTGTCGGATACCCTGGCGGAGACGGATTACGTCAGAAGATTCTGCGAATCAAGAGGCTGCGAATTTGCTCTGTCCCAGGTGTGGGAAAAGGGCGGAGAGGGCGGAGTCGCTCTGGCTGAGAAGCTGCTGAAAACAATGGAGACAAAAAAGAGTGATTTTCATGTGCTCTATGAAGACAGTCTGTCACTGGAGGAGAAGATCTGCAGGGTGGCTGTTGAAATTTACGGAGCGGGCAGTGTCAGCTTCTCCGCAGGTGCAAAGAAAGAACTGCAGAAAATTACGGAAATGGGATTTGGTAGTCTGCCGGTGTGCATGGCGAAAAACCAGTATTCTCTCTCTGATGATCCCAAGTTACTTGGCAGACCGGAGGGTTTTGAACTTTATGTGAGAGAGGTATATGTAGCCGCAGGTGCAGGATTTGTGGTGGCGTTGACGGGAGATATGGTGACTATGCCGGGACTGTCAAAACAACCGGCGGCTTATGGAATCGACGTGAATGAGGACGGGGTCATCACGGGACTGTTCTGATAGAAACTTAAGGGTACTTGTCAGCTGAAATCAATTTGGCTGAATCAAAATAAAAAGAGGTGGATTATGTATAAGATTGTAAAGAGGGAAGAGCTTACCACAAATATTTATCTGATGGATGTGGAGGCAAAGAGAGTGGCAAGGGCATGCCTGCCGGGACAGTTTGTGATTGTCAGAATGGATGAGGAGGGAGAACGTATTCCTTTGACAATCTGCGATTATGACAGGGAAAAGGGAACAGTCACTATTGTGTTCCAGTGCGTGGGAGCGGCCACCAAAATGATGGCTGATCTGCAGGAAGGAGATTTTTTCCATGATTTTGTAGGCCCCTTAGGTTGTGCCTCTGAGCTGGTAAATGAGACGCCTGAGGAACTGAAAAAGAAGAGGATTCTGTTTGTGGCCGGCGGCGTAGGAGCCGCACCGGTGTACCCACAGGTCAAATGGCTTCATGAGAACGGTGTGGCGGCGGATGTTATCGTGGGAAGCAAGACGAAGGATCTCCTGATTCTGGAGAAGGAGATGGAGGCGGTTGCCGGAAATCTCTACGTTACCACGGATGATGGCTCCTATGGCAGAAGCGGGATGGTGACACAGACCATCAAGGATTTAGTTGCCGAAGGGAAAGAGTATGATGTCTGCATCGCCATCGGGCCTATGATTATGATGAAGTTTGTCTGCCTTCTGACAAAGGAACTGAATATCCCTACAATTGTCAGCCTGAATCCCATTATGGTGGACGGAACGGGAATGTGCGGTGCATGCCGCGTGACGGTGGATGGAAAAGTTAAGTTTGCCTGTGTGGACGGCCCTGAGTTTGACGGCCATGCAGTGAACTTTGACGAGGCTATGAGGCGTCAGCAGATGTACAAAACAGCGGAGGGCAGAGCCATGCTGAAGCTGGAAGAGGGCGACACACACCACGGGAACTGCGGAAATTGCGGGAATAGTGTGTAAAGAAATTCTGAGCCAGCAAAGTACGCTGCCTAAGAATTTCTAAGTTACACACTTAAAAAATGCCGAAAACATGGCATTTTTCATATGTTAACTTGTTGGCCTTGGAATTGAGAAAATGGACAGGAAAATGGAGGAAGGTAATAAATGGACGTTTTAACAAAGGTTCCTGTGAGAGAGCAGGATGCAAAAGAGCGCGCCACAAATTTTGAAGAGGTATGCTTAGGTTACAATAAAGAGGAGGCTATGAGCGAGGCTTCCAGGTGTATCAACTGTAAAAATGCGCAGTGTATCAAGGGATGTCCTGTGGCAATTGACATTCCCGCCTTTATTGAGCAGGTGAAGAATGGCAATATTGAGGAGGCTTATCAGGTTATCAGCCAGTCCAGCGCATTACCGGCTGTCTGTGGGCGGGTGTGTCCCCAGGAGAGCCAGTGTGAGGGAAAATGTATCCGCGGCATCAAGGGAGATCCTATCTCTATCGGAAAGCTGGAGCGTTTTGTGGCTGACTGGGCCAGGGAGAACGGTATCAAACCGGAGGGTGCAAAGGAGAAAAAGGGTAAGAAGGTTGCCGTCATCGGGTCCGGCCCTGCGGGACTTACCTGCGCAGGAGACCTGGCAAAGATGGGGTATGAGGTAACGATTTTTGAGGCACTGCATGAGCCCGGCGGCGTGCTGGTCTATGGAATCCCCGAATTCCGTCTGCCCAAACAGGATGTAGTGGCGAAGGAGATTGAAAATGTAAAGTCTCTGGGTGTAAAGATTGAGACCAATGTGGTGGTGGGCAAATCCGTCACCATTGATGAGCTGATCGGGGAGGAAGGATTTGACGCCGTATTCATTGGTTCCGGCGCAGGTCTGCCCAAGTTTATGGGCATTCCCGGAGAGAACGCCAATGGCGTGTTTTCCGCCAACGAGTATCTTACCAGAAGTAATCTGATGAAGGCCTTTGACAAAAATTCCAATACTCCTATCATGGAGAGCAGGAAGGTTGCCGTGGTGGGCGGCGGAAACGTGGCCATGGATGCAGCCAGAACTGCGCTGCGCCTTGGGGCTGAAGTGCACATTGTATACCGCCGGAGCGAGGAGGAACTGCCTGCCAGGGTGGAGGAGATTCACCACGCAAAGGAGGAGGGAATCATTTTTGACCTTCTGACAAATCCTACAGAAATCCTGGCTGACGAGAAGGGCTGGGTTACCGGCATGAAATGTATCAGGATGGAACTGGGAGAGCCTGACGAGTCGGGACGCCGCCGTCCGGTGGAGGTGCCCGGTTCTGAATTTACCATGGAACTGGATACGGTGATCATGTCTCTCGGAACATCACCGAATCCTCTGATTTCTTCCACCACAGAGGGGCTTGAGACAAATAAGTGGAAATGCATTGTTGCGGAGGAGGAGAACGGACAGACAAGCAAAGAAGGGGTGTATGCCGGCGGTGACGCAGTCACGGGCGCGGCTACCGTCATCCTGGCCATGGGCGCAGGAAAGGCGGCAGCGAAGGGTATTGATGAGTATCTGAGCGGCAAATAACCCACGCCCATGGCCTGCCATGAGGCGCAGGAAAGGCGGCAGCGAAGGGTATTGATGAGTATCTAAACAGCAAGTGATTCACAGACTTACAAAGGATAAACGGGGAAAGAAGGTAAAAACTATGCCATGGTGTCCTAAATGTAAGACAGAGTACAGAGAAGGGTTTACGGTCTGTGCAGATTGTGGCAGCGAGTTGGTTGCAGAAGAACCCGGGGATTCTTCTGATGATGAATTTTCTGATGATGAATTGCAGAAGAAATCCCGGGAAGACACATGGGAACCGGAATGGGACGGAGATGTTCCGCCTGACGAAGAATCTGCAAGCTCAGAAGACGAAGAAAGTGCAGGCATGGGTAGCGAGGAAGCTTCGGAAGCCACGGGTGAAGGTGATGCTCGGAGAAGGAGAACCGGCGGAAGCGGGCTTTATCAGGACAGTTCCGAGCGGGCCAGCGATAATCGTTCGTCGGCATGGGTCCTGCTGGGACTTGGCACTGTGGGGCTGGTTGTGGTAGTGCTTGGGGCGGCAGGAATTCTGCCGTTGAGCATGGGGAATCCATATATGTTTTACGGTGTTATGGGGGCAATCTTTATCCTGTTTGTAGTGGCGGGCATAGTGTCCATGAAAAATGCCAAAATCTTTGAAAAGAAGGCGGAGTCTGAAAACTCTCTCAGGCAGACGCTTTTGGACTGGTGCGGAGAAAACCTGAGGGCAGAGGACATTGACGCAGAAGTGTGTGCGGCTGGGGTTTCAGATGAAATAGCATATTTCAGACGCTCCTCTTATATCAAGGAGAAACTGAATCATCAATTTGTAAATCTGAATCAGGGATTTTTAGACCAGTTTATTGATGATTATATTTATGACCGGATTTTTGGGGAAAGGGTGGAATGAAAATTTCCATAGTTTGTGTAGGAAAATTAAAGGAAAGTTTTTACCGAGAGGCTGTGAAAGAGTATTTGAAGCGTCTGGGCAGATATTGTAAACCGGAGATTATTGAGGTGCCGGATGAAAAGACGCCGGAAGGCGCAAGTCCTGTCATGGAGGAACAGATCAAAGCAAGGGAAGGCAAAAGAATTCTGGAAAAACTGAGAGAGGATGCATTTGTCTGTACGCTTGAAATCGGAGGGAAGAAACTTTCTTCGGAAGGGTTGGCACAGTGGCTGGAAAAGCTGGCAATCAGCGGCACCAGCCACATTGTCTTTGTCATAGGAGGTTCCCTTGGCCTGCATGAGGATGTATGCAGGCGCTCGGATATGAGCCTGAGCTTTTCTGACATGACCTTTCCGCACCAGCTCATGAGAGTGATCCTGACGGAACAGATCTATCGGGCTTTCCGCATTATCAACGGGGAACCGTATCATAAATAAGAACGAAAGGATAAATAAGTACAGCATAGCGATTAAAAGGAATTCATGAAGTATATGATTACAAAAAAACAATATATTGAAGCTCCATGCAGGGCAGCATCTGTTCCCTATTGGAAAGCGGTGCACATTTCTGTGCCGGACAATATGAAAATATTGCACGATCGGGAATTCAGCCCGGAAATTTTGAAGCAATACAGTGATGAACCATACTTTCGGTTGAAACATTGTTTACAAAATGTGAAGCCCATATCAGTTCCAAATGGTCATTCTCTTTGTGAAGCTGCCATTCCAGATATTGCGGAACATATCAACAAATGTTATGAAGGCATTTGTATTTCTGTATCCGAGTTACAGAGCTATGTAACCAGGGCGGTGTATAGTCCGGAGTTGTGGATTGCTGTCAGGAATGATGATACAGGAGAGATCGTGGCAACCGGTATTGCTGAAATGGATCGTGAGATTGGAGAAGGTGTATTGGAATGGATCCAGGTCTCGAGGGGTAGTCGCAGATGTGGGTTGGGGAGTTATATTGTATTGGAACTGTTGTGGAGAATGAGAAACACAGCGCAATTCGTTACGGTATCCGGTCAATGCAGCAATCCTGACAAACCGGAAGAACTTTACCGAAAATGTGGTTTCAGCGGTAACGATGTGTGGCATATTTTGAGGAAGCTGGAGGAGTAACAGATTTTTCGTACAAGTTTTCGAAAAGGAGGAGCGAAGATGGGGGTATTTGATAAATGGAAAAGAAATAAACAGGAAAGTAATGAATTATCTTTGGAACAGGCGAAACCAACTACTAAGAGTATCATTGCGCAGTTAGGGTATCCGTATCACATATTTTCATCGAAGGCCAGCTATGAAGAGGTGATGGATGCCTATGAACAGGCTGTATTACAGGGACAAAGGGAAGGATTTACACCGGTATTGGTTCCGACGGATGATGTATTGGATGAGTATTTTGGTATATTAAAGGATGATGGGTATTCATTGAAGAATGCTTTAAGGTCGGAACTGGAGAACGGTGAGGATTTTCTGAAAAAGCGTTTTGAGGAATACACGGGCAGCGTTGAGGATGGATTTGACATGGAAGAATTTGTCGGTGAATTTTCCGGTGAACCGACAGTGGTTGATAAATATACGGCCTTTCAGGATTATGGGTCTAAGGGAATTGCGGAGACGATACTGCTGAAGGTTCCGACAACAAAGCCCTGGGAGCTTGTGGCCTATGTGCCATTTGGTGGGTGGAATGAATGTCCTGAAGTGGAAAAAATGATGTCTGTCTGTAAATACTGGTTTGAAAAATATGGAGCAGTACCGGTAACAATTTCTCATGATGTGATGGAAATGCACATAACTGCTCCGATTGAAGGGCAGGATTCCATACAGGTAGCTAAAGAACATTTTGCCTTTACACCTGACAGAGTTTTTCAATGTACAGACACAGAAACCCTAAGTGAATTGGCTGCTTGTATTGCCTCATCTGAAATATGGTATTTCTGGTGGGATTAAGAAGCCTTTTATAGAAAAAAACGCCGGAAGCAGTTTAAGCCGCTGTTTCCGGCGGTTTTGCCTAAATTGAAAACGACATTGGAGATTTAACAGTGGCATGGTATAATATACAAAACCGGAAGTTTAAATAATTGTCGGCATCACAAAGGATGCGCCGGAACGCTATGTGGAAGAGCTTACACTGATTGCAAAAGAGGAGGTACTTTTTATGAAGAACAGAATCATGATATGTGTGCTATGTATATGCATGCTGTTGACAGCGTCGGGATGCGGTATTGGTGTGGAGGATGAAGTGCCGTCAGATGATAACGGGAAGCCGTCTAACAGTGAACCATCTGTTATAACGGAAAGTGAGCAGGAAGAATCAACGGTATCCGATGATGATTCCGACAGTGACATGACAGCGTCGGAAGGCGATACCGATGCAGAGAGCGAAAAGCCGTCAGATGATAACAGTGAACCGACGAACAGTGAACTGCCTGTTATAACTGAAAGTGAGCAGGGAGAACCAACGGAACCCCGTGATTATTATGGGGAATTGATAGCTGCTGCAACAGAATGTATTGTAGGGAAGAATGAAGGAGAAACAGAAGATGATGAAGATTACGAGTTCAGATATTCAATATATGAGAATTACGGTTTCAGCTATATGATATATTTGTCTTCTTTCTATACTTCCATGAAATTGGGATATCTGATTGAAGATATAGATGGAAATGGAACCGAGGAACTGATTTTCGGGCAAAATGATGAATCGGGTAGTTTATGGGATGGTGTTATCTATGACCTCTACACAATTTCTGATGGAGAGTTGGTTCATGTGTTTAGCGGATTGGAGAAATACAGATATTATTTCTGTGAAAACGGATTGATTGCAAATGAACAGGAGAATGGTTTCGCTGAATCCATCTACTCATATTATTCTTTTGAAGGAGCAGAACTTCATCTGGAGGAAGCGGTCATCTTTAGCGAATGGGATGATATTGAAAATCCATGGTTTTATTTGACCCAGTCAGACAGTATATATGATACAGAAAACAGGGAGTCTGTCAGTGAGGAGCAGGCGCGGAAAATCATTGAAAAGTATGTTTATGAGCATCCGGTTTTTACTCCGTTTGTTGAGGAATAATTTAGAAAAATGCCTGACGATATGTTGCGTATGAACTTTGCTGACATTATAATGAAAATGATGACCTGAATGCATAACAGGAGGGCGGTTATGGGAAAAAATACGCATCTTCTCAATATATATCTTAAAATACATAATAAAAAACCATTGACCATGGATGATTTGGGCTATCTGGCAGAGTATGACCCGGAATGTTTTGCGAAGACATGTAAAAATGTTATATATAACATTCCGGAAGCAAAACCGATCATGGAACCGGCTGCTCAGGAATCTTTATGTGATAAATCAAAGCCGGAAACCCCTGACTGGCGGCAGAATATAGCGAAAGTTTTGAAAAGATTAAAACGGTTGGAGAGGAACGAGTTTCCCGGTATAAATATAGATAATGAAGAAGTAAAAAATCTGTTGGGAAATTTATATATGGAATTGCTGTTCCCGCACAATGATCAGTATTCTTTCATGAGCATGTCAGATGGCGGAAATAAGTCTTCATTTGATAAGAAGGTATGACTAAAGGAATGTGAATGAATGGTACATAAAATTGAGTATAACAACAGAAACAGTGTTATAAACTGCTATTTACCGAAAGATTCCGTGCCGGATAAAAAAGCAGTAACAGAACTGTATCAGATGACAGCATTAGAAGAAACCATTGAAAGGCTGGCGGCTGTACCGGGGTTTTTTCGGGGGGATGAGCAGCAGATTGAGAAAATAATAC
>JAIDME010000537.1 GCA_029050705.1 Acetatifactor sp. | reverse complement strand
ACATATGATTATATTAACCAAAAAGAAACGGAAAGGACGCGAAATGCAAGATTATAAGTACGATAATAATATTGACAAATTCCCTATCGCCATGGCATATGTCCCCTGGCAGGAATTTGACAAATTGTTTGACGACCTGGAAGAAGCATATTATGCCGGAACCATATTCCCCTGTCTGGATAAGCCTTTCACAGGAAGGAGATGCGTATAATGGGCCGGAAAGAACAGCTTTTAAAGGACATTGGAATTGTGAGTTTTGTGGTGGTGGAGCTTACCCTCTATCTTGACACACATCCCGCAGACCGCAACGCCATGGAGTATTTTAACCATTATAACAACATTCGCAAACAGATGACAAAAGAATTCTCCACAAAGTATTATCCTCTGACTCTGGATATGACGGAATGCAGCAAAGACTGGAGATGGGGCGCAGCCCCTCTGCCCTGGGAAGGAGAGTGCGGATAAATGTGGAATTATGAAAAAAGACTTGAATTTCCTGTAAACATCAAGGAGCCCAACGCGAAACTGGCTCAGGTCATCATTTCCCAATATGGCGGACCGGACGGCGAGATGGGTGCAAGCATGCGTTATCTCTCACAGCGTTACTCCATTCCCTATCGCGAGGTTGCGGGACTGCTGACTGATATAGGTACTGAGGAACTGGCACACCTGGAGATGGTTGCGGCTATCGTGCACCAGCTTACCCGGAATCTGACCATGGAGGAAATCGAAAAGAGCGGTTTTGCAAATTATTATGTGGATCATACTGTGGGCGTATGGCCTCAGGCTGCCAGCGGCTTCCCCTTTACCGCAGCTCAGTTCCAGGTGACGGGGGATCCTATCACGGACCTGACGGAGGATATGGCTGCAGAGCAAAAAGCACGTACCACCTATGACAACATCCTGCGCCTCATAAAGGAGCCGGATGTCTGCGAGCCCATTAAGTTCCTGCGCCAGCGTGAAGTTGTACACTTCCAGCGTTTCGGCGAAGCGCTGCGCATCGTGCAGGATAGGCTGAACAGCAAGAACTTCTACGCATTCAACCCTGCCTTTGACAGATGCGAAAATTGTAACGATACACCAAACTGCGGATGCAATAATTAATAACAAGAACGGCAGGGACTACAGCCCTGCCGTTAAATAATAACAAAAAGAACTAATGCGAGACAAATCGCCTATAGAGCAGCCTTCTCTCAATGATAATTTCCTCTACTTCCTTTTCATATAGCACTTTGCTAGAGCTTCCGACAAATTGTCATCATAGTATATCTTATCAAAATCATTAACAGATAATTGCGTAATCTGTTCCCCATTCCAAAGTGCCTCTTCACTTGCCTCATATACTTCGCGAGTGACCCTGTCTCCAATGATTTCTTTCACATCTCCGCTGGTTTCATCGCGAATGATATCTGAGACATTTACATAATACTCATAGCTGAAATCAGCATCGGCATACTCATCTTCTACATAATTATATACCGCATGAAGCATTTGTATATTGGCATTTGAAGTGGTACAGGTCATAGTTTCGAAATCCCAGATGTCCATCCGCGACATATTATCCGTCACCCGATCAATAATGCCTGTTTCATCATTGTAAGTTGAAAATCCATATATATAATAGTAATCACAATAAACCATTCCCTTCCTCTCTGCATAACTGAAAGGCTTATTATTTCTTCCCTCCCCCCCACATACGGAATCCAATTCTTTCATTTGTTTCTATATATTATATTAGACTGATTACAGAACCCAAATGTGACATGACAGAAATTTTTTTGTTGAACATAAAAAGAAGCTCCGAGATTTCTCTCGGAAGCCTCTGCTGTTCTACCACACTCACGGTTCGAAAAGCTCATCGTTGATTTTTATATCAACGAATAATAATCAAAACAAGTTACATCCAACGTTTCAGAAGGATAATTGGGCTGTTGGCGTATACGAAATCCAAGATATTCCAGAGAGGAAAGAACATAGCGATATACGCCGTAAAAGGACTGATCCAGTTTGTAGCCTGTCTGACGTTTGTATTTCTGATCTTCGTACTCAAAAAATACAGTAATATCTTTCTCCAGTTTTCCGGAGCATCCGCCCCATACATGAAGGATATTAGCTGTAAATCCACAGATGGCAGCCCACATTGCCTCCTTAAGTTTCTTATTGTTCTCCGGATATTCGCTGACGGGCTTTCCACAAAAGTCCATGCAGTAATAAATCCAGGCATCTATGATTCCATACAGCCAGATGAAGGCTACACGTTGCCTTTCATCCCGAATCTTCTGTATCATGGTTGGCCAGTCGCCCAAAACTTCATCTTTGAAAGGGCCTTTGTCCCATATGAATAACTCAATGATTCCAAGCAGTATCTGACAGGAATCCGTGCAGTGAGAAAGGTTCAGATGTTCCTTTATTTCAGCTTCCTCTTCGGTTAACTTCCGCAGTGTGATCTGCACCGGTTCTTTCTGATAACAGTACTCCGCCCATATCCCGAAATCATCAAACGCCTCATATTCTGTAAACAAACTGCGAAGCTGATACAGCAGTTCATATATGCACCGGAATTTTCCTGCGTCATCCACGTCATGCTTTATATATTGTTTCGTTAATTTGCCGTTTTCCACTGAAAAACAGAAACCTTCACTTTTAATTCCAAAATCAACGAATGTTTTGGTCTCATCGGGACATTGAACGGCAATCTCATGTTCTTTGGCAAATGTGCATATTGCATTCTGTACGTCAACCGCATTATATCTCTTTTTTAATTTCCCGGAGAAAAAAACACTGTTCATTGTTAACCTCTTTCTGATCTTTTTCTTTGTATTATTCAAAAACGGCTGCAATTGTAACAATTAATTGATATAAAAGTTGCAATATTCCAAATTCCCCTGTTCTTCTCTACTGAAAAACAGGGGAATTTTCCTGGAATTGCAAGTTTTCTTGCAAAATTTAACTTATTTGCATTAATTCTTTACGGGTATTTAACTCCCCAGACGCTTTCATTGCTGCCAACAGCGCTGAAAGTCATGACCTCTGTACCCGCTTCGTCGTTCATCCGACAGAACACACCGCTATAGTTTTTATCTCCATAGGTGATATTCATATAACAGCTGCCGTTCTTCGCCTCCCAGCTGCCCTGGATTCCATCTCCCCGCACCGTGCCGTCTTCCTCAAGATACAGGATAAATGGCTGTGCGATCTGCGCGTCAATAGAGGTGCCCTGGTTGATCGCATAATACTTTCCTGACAGTTCCTCTACACCATAACCGGTCTCACTGACCATCTCGCCGTCTGTGGCATATGGCAGCATACAGGGCCACCCTTCCTCATTTACAATAAACTGGTGCACCCGTGGCTCATGGAACTCTGTATTATTATCAAATCTGGTATGGTTAACAATATATTTTCTGCCGTCATCATCAATAAACGCAGAATTGTGGCCCGTTGCCATATACGCCATCTTAAGGCTGGGAAGATAATAGTTGCCGGACAGCTTCAGACCATAGGGATTCTGCTTCAGATTTCCGGTATCCAGGGGATATTTCCCGTTCATATCCACATAATCGCCATCAATGGTCTCGGAACGGAACACACGAATCTGATACCCGCCCGCTCTCGCAAGGCCGCCGTAGGACACAAACAGATAATAATACCCACTCTCTTCATCATATAAAATATACGGCCCTTCTATGGAGGTGTGGCGGCCACCCATCAGACGCTTTCCAAAATATGGATCCACGCGGTTCGCTTCATCCGCCTCCGGGTGAATGACTTCTCCCGTCTCCGGATCAAGTTCCAAAAGATACATGCCTCCGGACCAGGAGCCGTACACCATCCACAGTCTTCCATCCTTATCATAGAGCACTGTAGGGTCTATGGCATTGGGATATCTGTCAAAATTATACTCACCGTTCGACTTGATATACCGCTCTTTGGCCTCATCCCTCTCCACATACTCCGTTACGTCGGTTGCGCTTAAAGCCCCTTCCGTAAACCCGGAATAAATCAAGGCTCCCTTCCACTCATAGGGACCTTCTATGTTTTCGCTGGTGGCATAGCACAGGTTGGAGGCGTTCCATGTGGATGAGGTGCAGAAATAAAGATAATACAGCCCCGTCGATTCGTTGTAGATCACATCCGGAGCCCACACATGCCATCCTCCGTCATCCGTTGGGATTACGCTTCCCTTGCTTCCTGCATATGTAAAGGCATCTTTATTTTCCATCAGCCCATAGTAAATGGGATTACTGTTCTTATAGCCGTCTCCAAGGGATGTCCAGTGGCGCAGATCATCGGACACCGCTGTGGACATGTGAGAGCCGAAAATATAATACTTCCCGTCTGCCTTGATAACGGAAGGGTCATGCACGCTGACTCCCGCCTTAATCTCAGCCCTGGCAATACCGTCAAAGCTTACAATATAATCTGAATCTGCGCCTGTTTCTTCCATATTTTCTCCGCTGCCTTCCCCGTCTTCTTTTGCTTCTCCCGCACCGACCCCTTCCGCATTTTCCTGTGTCTGTCCTGAGACTGTGTCCTCCACATCCTCCATTGCCGGTTCTCCCGTTCCGCTGTTCTGTTGGGACATCTGTCCCTGGCTGTCTCCGGCATTCCCGCAGGCAGCCAGACAGATTGTCATTAACGCGCCAAGCGCACAGACAAGAACAATATTTTTCTTCATCCCATTCTCCTTTTCAGCTTTCTTTCAAGGCTTACTAGCTTCATGAACACCGCACAAAACAAAACGCCTGCGTTGCACATGCAAATCCGGTTACTCCTGTACCTTAACTATATCAGAATAATGAAGCGGGTGCAACAATATGCACTGCATTTATCTGGACTCCCCCATAAAGAACAACGCAATGGTCCCGGGGCCTGAATGTGCGCCGATGACAGGTCCCACATTATTGATAAGGAAATGCTCCATGCCGAAGCGTTCCTGAATCCTTTTTTTCACATATTCCGCGTCCTCCAGCGCGTCCCCGTGGCTGATAAAGACATAATCTTCCTTATTCTCCGCATCC
>JAIDME010000536.1 GCA_029050705.1 Acetatifactor sp. | reverse complement strand
ACAGGTGATCATTCTGAGTAAAATGGTCAGTCAGGGTGGCAGTGTAAACGCTGACGCAAAACCGCCGGGTGTCAAGAAGGCGGCTGAACTTTTCATCTGCCGCGTCACTGTCATAAATCCAAAGGTCCTGATTGATACGAGTATTTGCACCGTAATCCGCAGAGTAATCATAATATGAGTAAAGCCAGTTGTCTGTCAGAGCGTCCTGCCGAAAAGCATTCAGAAGGTTGTCTATGTACTGCAGATAGGCGGAGGAAAAGAACTCTGTTGCGAACAGGGCATCATAGTCAAGCTCCACAGAGTCGGTTACAGTGTTCAGAACTTCCTCCTCCCGTCGGAGGCGATAACCGGCGAGATCGGATTCCAGATCCTTGATTTCCTGTGCATTGGCCTTGAGAAGAATTTCCAGCTCCGAAATTTTGTCGGCACAGTCCTCCCTTATTGCCAGTTCTTCATCCAGAGCGGCAAATGCGGCCGCCTGATAGGGAGTGTGGGATTCCTGCCAGGTGCTGAATATAAAGCGGCCGCTGACTGCCAGTCCGCCTGCGAAGATAAAGAACAGGAGCAGGGAGACAAGAGCCTGTCGGATATGTCTTTTTTTTACCGGTGCCGGTTCTTCGGTGGCTGCTGATGGTGTTTCCGCAGCAGGCATCGACTCCCGGGCAATTGATACCGGCTCGCTGGCGGCAGTTACCGGAACACCGCAATATCTGCAAAAGAGAGCGCTCTCTGACAATTCTTTTCCGCAATTAGGACAGATCATGAATGTACCTCCCACCTGTAAGATCAGCCGTTGTGTAAATCCTGTTTCGGCTCAATCTGTATGGCTGTATTTTAACATAAATCTCTTGACAACACAACCGGGGAGGGTATCCTAATAATAGAAGGGAGATACACATGCTCAAGATATTTGTTACAGGCGATAATCATATAGGGAAAAAGTATGACCGGTACCCGGATGTAAAGGAACAGCTGATACAAAGCCGTTTTGACAGTATGCGGGATATGGTGAGGCAGGCGGAACGGGAAGGGTGCGGACTCTTTGCGGTTACCGGCGACCTGTTCGACAACATCAGCACCGTCAGGGCCGGTGATGTGAAGCAGGCTGCGGAGATTTTGGCGGAATTTTCCGGAACCGTATTGGTGCTGCCCGGAAATCATGATTATTATACCGGGGATGAACAGGTCTGGAAGAATTTTGAAAAGGCGCTGCAAAACCAGGCGCACAATATTGTATTGCTTAATGAATTCAGAGAATACTCCTTTGACATCGGTGACGAACAGGCAGTTATATATCCTGCGTTCTGCCATTCAAAACATTCGAAGGAAAATAATCTTGCCTGGATAAAGGAAACGGAAATCCCTAAGGACAGCGCATACAGAGTCGGCATCGCCCATGGTGCCATCGCCGGGATCACGCCGGACATGAAAGAAGAGTATTTCCTCATGACGGAAAAGGAATTGCTGGGCATTCCGGTGGATGTATGGCTGCTTGGGCATACGCATATTCCCTACCCTGATCTGAAGGAGAATGGGGATACGGCCGGATATAAGATTTTTAACGCCGGAACACATGAACAGACCGACCTGCATAATAACACGGAAGGCTGCTGTTTCGTTATTACCCTGGAAAAGAGCGATAAAAAGACATCTGTATCAGCTCACAAATATGTCAGCGGACGGGTGAGATATTTTGACCTTGAGCTGAACGTGAAGGCGGACGAAGGGAATCCGCTGGAAGAGAGGCTGGAAGAAATTACATCCGGCCTCGGGCAGAACTCTGTGGTCAGAGTCAAAATTTCCGGAACGGTTAAGCAGGATGAATATGAAGAGCGGGCGAAAATATACCGAACGGTTTTAAACAGATTCCTGACGTATGAGACAGAGGACAGCGGATTAAGCCCGGAGATCACCATTGAAAAGATTCGGAGCGAGTTTTCCGAACTGAGCTTTGCAGCCCGGTTTATGGAGCATTTTTTGGACAATCCCGCTGAGCTGCAGATGGCCTATGAACTTGTTCAGCAGTGCAGAGAAGACATGGGAAAATGATTGCGAGACAGTAAAGAGGAGAATCCGGCAGATGAAAATAAAAAAAGTGGAATGCGGGCAGTTTGCAGGAGTTCAGGAAAGAGAGATCGCTTTTGAGGACGGTCTCAATATTATCGTGGGCGATAATGAAAGCGGAAAAAGCACGATTGCAGATTTGATTTATCATTTGCTTTTTAAGGATGTAAAGCTCGATGGAAGAAGCGATGCTGAGTTTATGGATCAGTATTTTCCTAAAAAGGTAAGGGGGCATCAGGGGGATTTTGTTGACGGCGTGCTCCGGTTTGAAACCTCAAACGGAAGCTATAAGATCACAAAAGAGTGGGTAAAAGGGCAGGGAAGCTGTAAGATGACCACTCCGGAGGGAACGCTTATCAGGTCGGCTGATGAAATAAAAAAGATTCTGCAGGAGGAACTGAAGTATGGCGAGGGCGTTTGGGGAGAGGTGGTTTTTGCGTCCCAGAGGCGCAGACAGAATATAGTGGAATGTATTTTGCAGGATGTGGATGCAGGGAAGAAAACTGCCGGCCCCGGCACAATCCGAAAGGACCTTGCCGCTACAGTGACCAGGGCAGTCATGGAAACCGGCGGCGTGTCCCTTGACAGGCTGGAGACGCAGCTTAAGGAGATCATCGAAGGTTATCAGTCGCACTGGGACTTTTCCGCAGACCTGCCGGAGGGCGGCGTCAAGAGGGGCATCCGAAATGAATGGAGACGGGAAGTGGGTTCGATTCTGCAGGCTTACTACAAAAGAGAGAAGCTGGCGGAGGAACAGGCGAATGCGGAAGCCGCAGAAAAAAAGGTAGAAAGCTGTAAAGCTGAAATCAGCGAAGTCTCGGCAGAGAAAAAAGAGGCTGAAACCAGGAGAGAAAATTTCCGGCGGTATAAGAGTGTACTGGAACAGCGACTCCTGCTTCAGCGTCAGATCTGCACGCAGAAAAAAGTTCTGTCCGACCAGGAAAATGCACTGAAGGATTGGCCGGAAATTGAGAGAAAGCTGAGAGAGGCATCCGAATTGCAGACAAGACAGTCTCATGCGAAAATACACGATTTATTCCTTGAGACAGAAAAGCTGCAGTCGGACTACGAAGCAAAAGCCGGCAGGCTGCAGACATCAATCCCTGTAGACCCGGAAGATATAAAAGCCGTCCAAAAACTGCAGAAGCACCAGACAAAACTGGAAGGCCAGATAACAGGGCTGAATCTGGTGGCAAAGATAAAACAGCTTGGAGACATTCCGGTTGAAGTCCGTTCGGCGGCCGGCGGCTTGCCTGTTCCGGTTACGGAGGGTGAACTGGCAATTACAGAAGCTGTTGAAATAAAAATTTCAGGTGTTATGGAAATGCAGTTAATGCCTCGGGGCATTGATCTGGATGGAGTAAAAAAGGAACTTCAAAAGGTCGGCACGCAGATTTCCGATATTTATAAAAAGTACGGTGCAGACAGCCTGGAAGAATTGCAGGATAAAGCCGGGGAGTATGACAGGCTGAGAGCGGATATCACAAATCTGCAGACCCGCCTTACGGTGAAGCTGGGTTCTCTCACCTGGGATGAACTGCAGAAAGAAAATGCGCAGGTTCCTGCAGATATACCCACAGAAGAGGAAGTGATACAGCAGAGTAAGAAT
>JAIDME010000535.1 GCA_029050705.1 Acetatifactor sp. | reverse complement strand
AGCATAATGCGCTTTCCCTCCGCCTCCTCCGGCAGGGTCACTTCCGTGCGGAACCACCCGTACTCCCACTTTTCTCCCCAGGTGGTTCCCTTTGGAAAAGAACGAAAAGACTGTTTTCCGGCCTGTTCCGGCGTCAGCTGCTCTCTGGTGGTAAACCCGGAAAGTTCAATTTCTCCAAGAGGCTTATAGAGATTTGCTTCAAACGCCTCGTCCCATATTTTCAAGCGTTCATCCCACTGTCTTCCCAGTTTCATATCGGCCTCCAACTTCATTTAACACATATTTCGGTATTCCATCAAAAACAAAATTGCCAGCGCCTGACCATAGGGCATAGGCTTCAGTTCAATTTCCTTATAAAAGTCCTTGGTGATGCGCCCCATGGGCGTACCGTAGGACACCTGGTTTACCACACCGTTCTCTGAGATGCAGTCCATGATGGGAGCTACTGCCTTTCGCGGGGCTGCCAGGTAAGACTTATCCACCAGTCCGTCCTTCACCGCCTTCAGTATACCGTAGGCAAATCCGCAGGTGGCGCTGGCCTCCAGATAGGAATCCGCATCATCCACCAGGGTATGCCACATACCGCTCTCGTCCTGATATTTGCACAGACTGTCAATCTGACCTTTCAGCGTATTCACCAGGGTTCTCCTCACCGCCCCGCTGCAGCGGCTGATAGAAAGGAATTCCGGTATTGCCATGGTGATCCAGCAGTTGCCCCTGCCCCAGAAGGCTCCGGCAAAGTTATTCTTTTCTTTAAATGTCCATCCGTGATACCACAGCCCGCTTACCTTGTCACACAGATATTTCTGATGGAGCAGAAACTGATACTCAGCCTCCCCTGTCATACTTTCGTCTCCCAGGATGCGCCCCATGTTTGCCAGGAACAGCACCGTCATATACAGGGTGTCATCCCACAGTTCCTGCTCGTTGACAGAGTCTGATGTCATGTGCTGAAAACCGCCCTCCTCCGTCCTGGGGAAGGACTCCATGATCTGCCGCGCCGCCTCCACACAGGGCTGCATATATTTTTCCTCCCCTGTATACTCCGCCAGAAATGACATAGCCAGATAGGGAGCGGCCGTATTCACATTCAGGGCGGGAAATCCGGTCTCAATCTGCCTGTCATAATATTTTTTCAGCGTTTCCAGACAGCTTTCTCTTTTTTCATAATTGAACAGCTTCCACAGCCCATACAGTCCCACACCCTGGGTCCATTCCCAATATTTATATTTGGAGATGTCATCCCCCGCCAGATTATGGCTCTGCATATTCTTCAGAAAGGCGTCATCCGTCTCATAGAGAATGTCGGAAAAGGAATCCACCATCTTTTCTATTTTCCCGGTCACACTGCGGATCAGCTCCTTCTTAGCCCGGCACTGCTCCTCCAGCTCATCGATAAGATTTTTCAGTTCCTCCGGCGTCCTTACGGTATAGTCCGGCTGCCAGTCCGGCTCCTCCACCCTGTGAAAATACCTGGGGGACCAGTCCAGCCACACAGAGGTGATCCCATAGCGGTTTGCTCCCGCCACATCCTTTTTCAGGTTATTGCCGATCATAATAATGAAAGGTTTATCAGCATCGCTCAGGTGCATTTTTTCCATAGCAGTGTCAAACATCGATCTGGCAGGTTTCTGCTCCCCCACCACCTCGGACACGATCCACTCCTCAAAACAATAGCCCAGACCGTTCTTTCTATATACATTCTGAAAGGATTCCCACTCGCCGTCCGCCACCAGGGCAATGCGGTAGCCCTCCTCCTTCAGCTGCTTCAGAATATCTCCCGCACCCGGGATGAAACCGGCCTCCGTGACAATTCCCCTCTCGTCATATACCTGAGTGCCTTCATCAATAATGGTGTCCCCGCTGTCCGTGAATATAATCAGATTTTTATTCATAATCCACTTTCACCTCCGCTGCTTACAGTGTAACAGTTCAGCCTGCTCATGAACTGTTACCTTACAATAAAAAGATTACCAGACGCGGGCTGTAATTTCCACGCATCTCTTGCTTTTTCCCATGTAAATATTGCATTTTTTGCTTTCTAAACCAGCTGTTTATTTGTCCTTTGCATAGTATTTACTAAATTATGATTCTGTTTTTATGCATATTTTACAATAC
>JAIDME010000534.1 GCA_029050705.1 Acetatifactor sp. | reverse complement strand
TTGCCGGAGATCATATTATCTGCCGTCTTGCAGACACAATTCGGGCTCATATAGAAGCAGATTCTCTTACATGCCGCATCAGCGGAGATGAATTTGCCGTGTTTTACCCAAATGAACGAACAGAGCAATGGATTGAAAGCACAGCCAATTCCATCCTTACGGGCTTTCAGGAAGCAATTTCCGATATTGATACAGATCATATGCTTTCGGTTTCCATTGGAATCTCAGGATCCAAAAATCCGCTGGAGCGATGCAAATATCTGCTTCAGCAATGCGATAAGGCTCTTTACTACGTGAAAAACAACGGCAAAAACTCCTACAGGATTTTACAGCGTGATTCAGGTGCCTTCAACGAAAGCCAAAATAAAGGTTTTCAGATTGATATAGCGCAGTTAAAAAGCCGCCTGACAGAAGAAGCACCCGCGCAGGGCGCCTACTCTGTGGATTACAGCAATTTCGAAAAAATATACCGCCTGATTGCGCGAAGCTTAAGCCGAAATAAAAAGGATGCTCAGATTATTCTGTTTTCCATTACCGAAAATATTCATGGCACGCTGGAAATAAGCGACCTGGACGAAGCCATGAGCATTTTGGAACGCTGTATTGTAGGTTCCCTGCGGAAGGGGGATGTCACCTCCCGCTACAGCAGTTCCCAGCAGGTAGTTATCATGATCGACAGCAACCAGGAAAACGGCCATATGATTGCTGAACGTATCATTGCCAACTACTTCCGTATGTATGACAATTATAATCTGGATCTTGTGTATAATATCGAGGAGATTCTTGCAAAGACAAAATAGAGCATCAAAAAACAGCCGGCGATTTTATCACCGGCTGTTTTTTTGATTCATCATTTCATGAGTGCCTTAGTCAACACTTACAACCTGCTTCTTGTTATAAGAACCACAAGCCTTGCAAACTCTGTGAGGCATCATCAGGGCGCCGCATTTACTGCACTTTACCAGCGCGGGAGCACTCATCTTCCAGTTTGCTCTTCTCTTATCTCTTCTGCTTTTGGAAGATTTATTCTTGGGACAAATAGACATTGTTACACCTCCTTATTCGCGTTAAAAATATCTTGTATCACTGCCATTCGCGGGTCGGGGACGAAAGTATCACATCCACAGTCCCTCTCGTTTCGATTCTGTCCGCATACAGGGCAAAGCCCCTTACAGTCTTCCTTACACAGAATCTTTACCGGCCAGTTTCCAATGATTTCATTGTACACAAAAGTCTCTGCATTCAGCTGATAACCTTCCATGAAGCTCAAATCATCTGCGATGTCATCCTCACCGGACACCTCCGGAGAAGTCACAACCCTTTCAAACTGAATATCCAGCACCGTCGAAACATCCGCCAGACACCTGTCACAGCTTGTCTTCAGCCTCAGCTTTACGCTTCCCTCCACCCTGGCTTTTCCGGTTTCTATGTTGGAAAACGCAAATGACACCGGGGTCTTCTCTTCAATCTCAAAGCATCCCATCCTGCTCTCAAAGCTGATCATCTCAAGCGGAACTTCCATACTGATCTGCCTGCCCTCGGATGTGAATACATCGGATAAATTCACTAACATAGCGACTCCTGTACACTAGTGCGGTTTGTCTTCGCACACTGATTCATTATACATAGGGGCAGCTGATTTGTCAACAGGATTTTTCATGTATTCTTTCAGTTTTTCGTTCATCTTCTTTGCGTCTCTGGCGGAACGGGTCCACGAAACACAGGATACCACCACAAAAATTATTGCAATAGTAACCATCATGGCAACAACGCTTACCACGCTCTTCGGATTATACC
>JAIDME010000533.1 GCA_029050705.1 Acetatifactor sp. | reverse complement strand
AAATCCGTCGAAGCAAAGCTGCTCATACTCGTCCAGCGTATAATTTTCCGGATAAATGATATACCCGAAATAATTAACAAATTCCGATATATTCATGATCTGATTCGGACATTCAACACCATATTTCCCCCACTTAATGAGGTCATCCAGATTATAGACGGCAGATACGGAACATTCTTGATCCGCTCCGATCTTTTCGGCATATTCAGTTACGTCAATTTCTTTTGAAAGATCCAGCACGCCGTCTGTCTCAAACAAATCCTTGATGGCAACCAGTTGTGTAATGTCACGCACAGCACCTCTGAAAAGAGCAAGGTATACTTCCGACTCCTCGAACTCCTGCCTGTTATTTACGGGAAAAATCCTGTAGCTTTTTGTGCCGTCAATAGTATCCACTTCAATGTAGGAATTTAAAAGAATTCCCGCAACTGCAAGCAGAATGCCTGCTGCAACCAGATGCTGTACCAGTCCTGCCAGTATTCTCTTTAATCTCGGCTTCTTCATATGCCCTCGTTTCCAGCGTTACTGCTTGTCAATTTTATAGCCGACACCCCATACTACTTTCAGGTAGCGCGGCTCTCTGGGATTGATCTCTATCTTTTCACGGATGTGCCGGATATGCACGGCGACAGTATTGTCCGCACCGATGGCATCCTCGTTCCAGATACTCTCATAAATCTGGTCAATGGAGAAGACCCTGCCCTGATTTTTTGCCAGCAAAAGCAGAATATTATACTCTATCGGCGTCAGTTTCACCGGTTCGTCATCCACTGTGACCTGCTTGGTATCGTCATTGATAACCAGTCCTCCCACCTGATAAACTGCCTTGCTGTCAACACTCAGGCTTCCCAGCGAGGTATAACGCCGCAGGTTGGATTTCACTCTTGCCACAAGTTCCAGCGGATTAAAGGGTTTAGTGATATAATCATCCGCCCCTATATTTAATCCCAATATCTTATCCGTGTCCTCGGATTTTGCAGAAAGCATGATAATGGGAATGCTGCTGTACTCCCGAATCTTAAGGGTTGCCCTGATTCCATCCAGCTTCGGCATCATAACATCCATGATCAAGAGCTGAATGTCCTCCTTCTTTAAAAGCTCGATGGCCTGCTCGCCGTCATAAGCCTTAAAAATGCGGTAACCGTCCTGGCTCAGATATATTTCAATCGCATCCACAATTTCTCTGTCATCGTCACATACAAGTATATTTGCCATTTTTTCTCTCCTGTCAGTTCTATTAAACCATATTATTATTAAGTGTTATAATGGAATTTTCTGAAGATTTCCTTACAAAATATCCTTCAGGCCCAAAAACGCTCCCATATTTCCTCTTCTTCCGCGGCTTGCCCGGTGAGAAAAC
>JAIDME010000532.1 GCA_029050705.1 Acetatifactor sp. | reverse complement strand
TCGCCCCGGGAAAGCTCCGTTTTCAGCACGGTATCGATCAGATTCTGTCCGATCTCCGCCGCAAAATCCAGCTTCTCGTTGTCCTCCTCGGTAAACGTATATTCCGACGGTTTGAAAATGCTCCGCAATTCCAGAATGGAGCTGATAAAGCCCTCGCCACCTCGATAATTATAGAATCGGGACCGGGCTTTTGCCTCCCCCGATTTTCTGAAGGATATCAGTTGTGACAGATCCACAAGCGCCTCTGACAAAAGCTTCTCCATAAGCATTTTGTACATGAAGCCAATGCTGACTATCCCTTTGTACGCTGCCAGAATCAGGGACGATGCAGTAAACGGAGTGTAGACCCGTCTTAATGTAATAGAATTCCTTTCCGCGTCGGGGATATCAAAAAATCCGAACCGTTTTCCCAGCATATATTTTATCGAGAACGCATCCTTATAATGCTCTCCGAGTTTCCAGGAGGTCGCGTGCAAGTATCGTAAGATCACGTTCAACCGCTCGTCATTGACTGCCGTGACAAGTTCTTTTTTATTCAAATCCTGAAACTCCAGCTTTTTGCCGTCCAGGTAGAGTACTGCAGTACGCTCATAACTGTATTGGTAACCCACACAGCTATAAAGCTCGTCTGCCTTTGCCTCGCACGCAATGTAATAACCCAGCCCGCAGGCCGCAGTGCACAGATCCAGCCTGCTTAAATACTCGCTATTAAAATAATTGATTATGCGGGACAGCCTCGAATAGTGCATATAGCTGTGCTGCTCCGCATACTCGTCGCCAAAAATATTCTGTGCCAGCTTCATGGAGCTGCTTCTGCCGCTTTTCCAATATACGCACAGTTTCAAGAGCAGTTCCTCACTGCCTATGCGGGTCTTGTAAAACTCATCCCAAAGCTCCTGAAACACGATATGCCTCGTGCCGTCCCTCTCCTTTACGTCAAGACTGCTGTAGCCTGAATCGCTGGCAAACAGGCGCGTTTCTCCGGTGGCGGCATCAACGTACTCATCGTTTTTATGTTCCTCGATAAGCTTATCCAGCGCAGTCATTATCTCATGTAATCCGACTCTTTGCTTATTCGGTTTATTGCCGAAGCATTTTGTTGCCGGGAATAATCTCACGAAATCCGCCTTGCAGTCCATGATAAATTTCTCGTCCACTTCGGGCGTGAAATCGTCGGTCTCGCTGTAGAGGGCAGGCGCCTCGTCCGCCGCTTTGTCGCCGCTTATGCGCTCCATCAATATTTTTTCCTTGGAGGTTGGCTCCTGAATCAAGTTCGCGAGGGCGGTGTATCGGGATTTACGCTCGTCCCTTTCTTCACTCTCGTTTATGCGGATGATGATGTCCAGCCCCGCAGTGCGCTTTTCCTCTTTTTTATCTGTACAGAGCCGTCTGACACACTGAAAGAGCTGCTCTTCAGACTGGCGCTGCAGCACCTCGATCAGGCTTTGACGCATATCAGCGGCCTTATATTTCAGCATATCCTCCAGCATCTTAAAATGTTTCTCATTGAGCTCGCAGGTGCGCAGAATCTCAAAAACTGCCTTTCGTGAATACTCTTCCTTATCACCGGCAAGGGAGACAAGCGTGTCAAGCTGAATCTCCGTGCGGGGATGTGAAAGAAGCATTTTGATCTGATATCTTCTTCCGCTTGCATAATAGCCGCCGCCTTTTATCAGCGGAATCTTCACACAAGTCTCGTCAATTTTTTGATTGTCATCAAGGTCGGACGCGATCACGCACAGCCGTTTTACAATATCGGACTTAGTAAGTACTTCCATGTTCCAGGGGAACACGCAGGGGTTGAACTCCCTGTCCTTCGGGAGCTTTTCAAGCATCTTATTCAGAATAATATAAAGCTTTTCGGCTGTGGGCCTGTCGTAACGCAGCGACATATCGGTGCGAACCTGCTCCCCCGCACTGCCGGAGTAATAAGAATTATTATCGTCCACCTGGGGCAGGAATACCGCCATCACGTCATACTCATCATGTCTGTTTATAACGGCCTTTACCGCCAGCCTCTGCTGAGCTCCGCCGCCCACAGTCTTCAGGAAAACTCCCGCTGTCATCGCCTGGTGAGCCGTGCCGCTTTCGATCATTTCCTCTATCTTCCGCTCCGCCGTATTTAACTCCCGGCAGGCCGTCGCCCACAGCGCAATGTAAATTTTCATAGAATCCTCGGTTTTCAGGTACTCTTCAATACAGCCCCTGTCTTCCAGACAATCCACGATAATGTCTAGGGTTTTCCCGCTGATGCGCTCCAGGTCCCGGGTGTCTTCCGCCATTAAGCCCACAAAACACCCCACCGCTCTCTTTACGGAGGAATAACGGATCAGATCGTTGTCGCGAATGGTCTTTATTACCTTGATAAAGGGTTCGATACGTCCGCCGTCACTGTTCTCGCAGACAGCCTGCCGCAAACCCTCCTGCAGTCTTGCTGCAAGCAGAAGCCTGCAGATCAGATCATGCAGTTCGGAATTTTTGCACATAAACACGCCCGACAGCAGATTATAGCTTACCGCTGTTTCACTGCCGCTATCCAACGCACTCTTCACATAATTTATCACCCGTTGATTTCCACTGTCGATCTCATAGGCCAACAGATAAGCGTTCAGGTTACGCATCCTTTTGTTCTTGTAGGCGGCCTGTTCCTCGGTCAGGTTATTTTCCAGAAAATCTGCAAAATCCACATCCATGCGGTTTATGTCCGTAAAATCCGATACTATGAGGCAAATCTTGTCCGCATACAGCGAAAAATCCCGGCTGCGGAAGGATCTGCGTCCCCAGCCTGTCTGGAAAATAAATGCCGTGCAGTTGTCAACGATATATAAAAACGCGTCCTTATGCCGTTCCAGAATACACTTTCCAAACAGCCACTTACATTTCTTCTCAAAAAATTCAGAGGGCTTTTTCCCTTCTTTCAGGTGTTCCGAAAGCTCTCTGTATACCGCGGAGTTTCTAAATGAGTTTCCGCGGATAAATACCCTTTGCTCTTCATCAAGGGTTTGCATCGCTGCCTGCCATTTCTCCTCTGCCGCATTGCCGTACTGTTTTGCCAGAGCCTCAATCCGCATTATTTCTTCGTTTGTCAGTTTCTGCATGTTACCACATCCTTCCTGTAAGCATTGTAAGTCTTATAAACGTCAGCGAATCGCCGTCGTATAAATCCAAATTGTCATCAAGCTTTTCCAGTTCATGATCATTCAGGAACACGCGGTAAAGCCCATCCTCAAAAGACTGCAACGCATTGTCAACGGC
>JAIDME010000531.1 GCA_029050705.1 Acetatifactor sp. | reverse complement strand
TCTGCGACGGGCACACCTCTTATGCGGCACTTGTTTTATGAATATTATGAGGATTCGGAATGCTATACGCTGGAGGATCAGTACCTGTTTGGCCCGGATATCCTGTTTGCTCCCATTATGAGCAGAGGACAGACGGAGAGAGAGGTATATCTGCCGGATGGCAGGTGGGTTTCCGTCATTGACAGAAAGGTTTATGAGGGAAAGCGGCGTATCACCGTGAAAGCAGAGCTGGACCAGTTTGCGGCATTTGTGAAAGAGGGAAGCGCCGTACTGGATGTATTTTAATGGTTATAGGGAGGCGAAAGATGGCATATTTGTTAAATTACACGAGGCAGCCCATGGATGAGATGATATATGGCCCCCGTCTGGCATACAGCATGCATCTGGCTGTCAGCATGGACGGAAAGGAATACAGGGCCCTGAATCATAACAGCGGCGTTTTGTTCGTAAAAGCAACGGAAAATGAGGATGGTTCTCTGAATCCAAAGAGCCTGAAAAATCCATGGCTGTTTGTCCTGCCGGATCACCGGTTCGGGGTGGCGGCAGTCCGCATTGAAGGAGATGGCGGGGATGATGAGGAGAGCAGGGGGTGCGTGGTTCTCTTTGCATCAAAGAATCTGTTGGAATATGAAGAGATAGGCCTTTTAAAGCTGGGCACAGAGTACATAGACCGGATTTCCTGTGCCGGTGACGCGGAAGACGGGAATATCCGGCTGGTATGGAAGGAACGGACGGGAAACTGTTTTACAGCCGGGATGCAGCGGATAGAGGATTTACAGCTTGCCGGTGCGCCTGAGCCACATGAGGCATTCTCACCGGAGAGTTGTCTGTCTGGTGAAGGGATTCAGGATGATGTTGGGATAGAAGGGGCAGTACCCCACAACAGGATCGAGATTGCGGGGGAGACGGCAGACAGACTGTGCAAAAAGCTGCTGACGCCCGTGAACACGGGAATCCGTTTCCCGGAGCAGATAGAGATCACAGGACAGGCCGAAACTACAGGATGGGAAAAATTGCGGCAGTACCGTGCCGAGGCTGTTTACAGCGACGGATCCCGCGCCCTTAAGTCTGTGGATTGGGACCTGTCCCGGGTGGACTTTGGGAAAAAAGGTGTTTACGGCATTCAGGGAAAGGTTCATCAGGAGCATTTTGGGTTTCCGGTGGCGTATAACCGTGCGGATCCCTGCATCTGCAGGTGGAACGGGAAATATTATTTCATTGCCACCAATGATGCGGACAACAATCATACGCTTTATGTCAGAGAGGCGGACACGCTTGCAGGGCTGACCGAGGCGGAGGAGCATCTGATCCTGGACAGCAGTACTTATCCGGGAATCGGCGGATTGCTGTGGGCGCCGGAATTTCACGAGATCAACGGAAAACTCTGCCGGGTGTTCCCCAGATTCACCATTGAGACCGTAGCGGGTGACCCTGCCGTTGT
>JAIDME010000530.1 GCA_029050705.1 Acetatifactor sp. | reverse complement strand
AGCGTATGCCTTCTTTATATCTTTCAACGTATCACAGTGTTGTATACTTAATCCGCTTTGCAATGCTATTCGCAAATTCTTTCTTCCGTTATGCGGAAGATATTGTTCAAATTTTTCGGTATCCATTTCACATAAGGATTTCAATTCAAAAGAAAAATTAATATCAATATATTCCGGTTTAAACTCATTAACCGTTAATCCATTTAATAATGGTGTAATAATATCCGCAGCATAAAAAACCGGTGGCAGCGTAATTAACATTTTATAGGCATTATCTTTCAAATATTCTTTAAGAGCGCTGCACACTTTGCTTGTTTTTTCTACAATCCTGTCTTTTTTTATCGGAACCAATAATGCGAATGGTGCAGAGAACGGAGCTCTGAGTTCATCTCCATTCCTGCCGACGGTCAATCCAAACAGATATTTATTTTCCTCTTTAAATAACAGATAGCATACTTCTTCTACTTTATATGCATTCAGCTCATTAAACTCAACACTGTCATATAAGACGCTCGTACTTACGATTTTTCTATATTCTGCCGCGTTTACCTGTTCTATTTCCATCACGCCACCTCTTGCCCGCAGGCAGAAAACGCCCCTGCCTTGTTTGTAATCTTCTAAGTTTCCTTTATTCGTCACTACCTCTTATGATCTTAACAAAATCATCATATTTTCTGATATATTCGGACGCATCATAATGTTCACTGCACAGTACCAGCAATACTGAATCATCGCTGAAATCGTACATTTCCTTCCACACCATCGTGGGCAGATAAACCCCTGTATGAGGCCTGTTCAGGCAAAAAATAGCTTCATTTCCTTCGCCGTCTTTTACCTTCACCTTGCTGGTCCCTGCAACATTGATCAGCACGAATTCTGTCTTTTTATTTGCATGCTGCCCCCTTATAATATTCGATTGAGTTCCATAGATATAAAACACTCGTTTTATATCAAACGGAATATCCAGTCCGCCTTCAGCGATCACAAGTTTTCCTCTTTCATCTCCATGCTCGGCAAATTCCAGCATTTTTACCTTATTCATATTATGAATGTTGTCCATTTTAACCTCCTGCATCATTCCAATTTGCAAAACTCTTCATCGGGAAGTTCCTCAATGCCAAGTCTCCGATACAGCATAATAGACGCGGCAAAGAACTCATCATGAAAAACATCAATAATTTTTGTCTTATGAAGATCATGCAGATATCTTATTCGCTCTCTGTACTCCGGAACATCCGACTTATCCTCATCCAAATCGTCCAGCAAGTAATATTCTCTTTTCCCTGTGGCAAACTCCTGCAGCATATCCTTATCCGTTATGATTCCTGTAGTCTGCGTCAAACCCTCCAACTCAAGCTGTGAGGCCAGCCACCGTCTGGCGGCAGGCGCATTATAAAAAGGAATCTGCTGAATAACGGCATATTCAGAAAGGCAGTTTTTTCTTGTGCTTTCCGAAGGCTGGATTACGTATTGTATCAGCTGCCGGAAATTAATCAGCGAAAATATTCCCTCCTCACAGGCAGGCTCGATATCCTTCCCGTTAACCGCCAGACACACATGAACATTTTCATAATCTGTTTCACGCTCTCTCTTCCCGTAATGCCCGAATTTACCATGATCTGACATATAAATATCAACCGCGTTCTCAGATTCCATACTTTTATAAAATCTGAAAATATTGTCTACATATCTTCTGCTCTCCTCAATCTGCGTTTTCATTCCGGATGTCCAATAATTATTTTGCAATATTATGCCATCTGCCATCGAGTTAAATGAATTATAAACAGAGGCTTCCCCGCCGACATATGGAACATGCGTCTCCGGGAGTTCATGTATCAGAAGACACAGGTTTTGCTGTGGATCCGACTCGAGTATCTCGCAGATACCGATCCATTCCAATAACGGATACACAGTATAATCCGTCGGAAGTGATTTATGTGTTACATACTTTCTATCAAAATTTTTAGTAAAACGCGTATAATCTATGATGCGAAACTGATACCCCTGCTCATCAAGATCTTTCAGCAACTCGCATGTATCTTCATCAAATTTATCAATCTCGTAAATCTTATCATCTATGAGATACTTCCCAGTTAATATCGTACGCATTGTTGCTGACGTATATGGCATTACTGTATACGCGTTTTTGAACCTTATCCCTTCTTCTGACATCTGATAAAGGTATGGCATACTTTCCCACTCATCATAACGAACTGCATCAAACCATCGTATAATGATATTGCGCCTCTTATCATCTGCAAGTTTTTTCTTGATTTCAAACAAAAATTCCTTTATATCCTTTTGCATGGACGTAATATCAAAATGCGTATAACCGCTTTCAATGTACTCCTCCATATACTTAAATGCATTCTCAAAATCACGGATAGCAAGGTATATACGTATGATTTCCATGAGACAGTACTCTTTGTATATCCGGCCTATCTTTTCAAGCTCCATCTGCTTTTTTAATGTAAACAGTATTGAATAAATCCGCCAGTCCCTCTCCTGTTGATCCGGCATAAGAAGCCGACGCCATTGCTTACGTCCCCCCCATTTAGATTTTGCGTCCATATACACGGATAACGCCAATACTTTTGCGGAAGGGCCAGCCTTTTCATATATTGCAGCAATGTTATCCTCTACCTCCTTCCCCGTAGAAAAGAAAGCGATATGAAAGTCCTCTTTATCATATTGATAACAATCAGCTGCTCTGATCTTAATTCTGCAATCCCGGCTAAAATTAAACCATTTTATTGGTGTTGACATCTTCTGATCAACAACCAGCGATATACATTTTCTTTGTTCCGGAGACATTGTCTTCAGCAATATTTTTTCCAAATTACCGCTGGTGCACAGCACTATCCGCCTGCCGCATGCAAGTTCAAATATCTCGCTCCAGACTTTTGAAAGAGCACGACGTGAAAAACGGTACATTCCGTCCTGATCCCTTACTATAGGAAGGGCCTTACGCCTGCATGCGTCATATAATTTCCGCATTCTTTTTTTATAAGCAGGCTGCTTTTGAATCCACTTCTCTGCTCTGGAGAGTTCAAGATTAACATTGTATTTCCTGACAATCGCTTCAAGCTTACTGTCAACATCCACTATAGGTTCCATCCCCTGTTACTCCTCTATATCATCATCCGGCATTGAATTAAACCAGTCTTGGATTCGCGCTGTGTTACGCTTTAAATCATAATGCTCCTTTACCAATTTTACTCCGGCTTCTGAATTCACCATGTATTCGTCTATTGACATAGCTAAGACATCTCTTACCAGTTCATCAAAGTCTCTGCCACCGCCAATCGCAGCAAGAAAATCATACTGCTCCGTAAAGAAACCTGATATACTCAGCTTATCTGTATGTGGTTCAGCAGGAACTGAAATAATGCCTCTTTCTGCTGCATCTAATAATGTGGTGCCCATTCCTACATAAACAATACTGTTTTTTATTATTCCGTCCAACTCATCATAATCCGTCTTACCATATAATCTAATCCTGTTCTTTTTATCCAAAGGGAGTTGGCCGACCATTTTTTTAATAGCATCCTCGTCCGGTCCATAGGTTACAATATCCAGGCATACCTCCTTAATTTCAGTGCCTGCAAACCATTCAAGCAACCCGATCAAGTATCCCTTCATACTAAAATCCGCTCTTGAAATTGCCAGGATACGCGGTTTCTTAAAATTATTTATAACCTGCTCCCTATTAACAGACTCTACTCCGGACGTGTCCACGGATATGTAAATCACCTTGCAGTCCTCTCTGCCTATATTCAATGCCTGTCCATAAAATTCCTGCGCACACTGAATCGTCATATCGTCCATAGAAATAAAGTTTCCCCGCTTTATATATTTTTCAACTATGCCCGCGCAATATTCTCTGCTTTTCCCATTTAACGATTTGGCGCCCACAAGATCCTTTGTAAATGCCTCGAAATTTACCGCATAATAAATCGTTCTTTTATTTCTCCTGTTCGCCGAGTAGCACGGATAAAAGGATCGCCATAAAAACGTAATGATATTCACAGGCTCCTGACAATCAAATTGTTCTATCGCTTCTGACAGCCTTGACCAGTCCGGCAGCATGACAATTTCAAGCTTTTTATCCAGGCATCTCTTCCTCATCAATGGATCCATGGTCTTGCAAAGTATACTGACTCTCTCTCCGGATGAAACCAAGGCCGAGCCAATCTTTTCAATCAGATATTCGCAGCCTCCGACATAAAAGTTTTTGTATGCAAACAGATACATTTTCTCCTCCCAAACAACCGTTCGACAATCTGTGCTATCCTCTCACTTCATCAAAAACAGTTTTCTTAACAAAATTATGCACCTTTCCTCCACAGCTGCCGTCCAGGTTTTCCGCAAATGACTCAAGTGCATTTATCTGCCTTTCCCTTATCTCTTCCCAGCCGGTATCACCGAACTGCCTTAGAAAATATTTCAGAGAATACATGCCTGACTCTGCCATAGCAAAGCATCCGTTTTTTCCTTCTTTTCTAAAACCATCATTCCCTTTGAGTATTGTTTTAAGATCATCGTCTGATATTTGAGGAGCAAATTCCGTATACGTATTATCAGCCACATTGATCAGTGCCATTCGTTTATCCGCAAACCTCTGTACCAGGATATGGCTCTCATCCGCTGTAACAGATGATTCCTTTATAGCTATGCCTTTGACCATCGAGGAATGCCCTTCCGGTATCGTACTCCAGAAGTTCTCCGCCAGAAGGCTTATTTCTCCGCTTTTACGATTAATTCGGAAAATATGCTTAAACCTTAACGAACAGATTACCATATATCCGTCAATATCATATGCCATTGAAAAAAATTTTGACGTTACCCCATCTCCATATCTGTCCTCACTTCCAGATATCAACGGAAAATACTTCCAATCTTCTATATTGCCAAGACATTTCCACGGTGCCAGATAAATCCCCATGGTATCCGGCTTTTTGTAAGCATTACTCAATATTTCAATCCAAAGCCCTTCCTCCGAAGCCCCCAGCAGATACACAGGAATATCTTTTGTTACGGATGACATTCCTAAATCTATTATCTCGAATTTTCCGGTACCGGCAGGAATACTTAAAATTCTGTTTGTAATCCCTGTAGAAAAATAAGCTGTTTTTTGATACGCTATGGTTCCCTCGATCAACGCACTCTGATCCATTCCTGACTTTTCAAATAAGAGTTTGGGGCCACGGTCATGAAATATCCATTTATGCTTTCTGACACAATATTCCGCAATCAGATCATATTTTGCCGTCATAAGGAAGATAGAATTATCACAAGCCTGTATCCTATAAAAATCTATATCTTCAAAACTCAAATTTGAATAAATGTTCTTAACCTCACCTTTTTCCGTATCATACGCTGCAAGCTCCGCCGCGGACTTGGGTGAAAAGTACAGCTTCCCAAGCAGCTCATTCATATACCAATAGGGATATGTATATGATCTGTCAGTTGAAATATTTGTTATCGGTCTTACTTTCGCCTGTACTGCGCCGGAACCATCAGACAGTTTGTTTTTATCCACGCAATCCTGTACACTAATCTCGAATAAATAATCCGGATAGTGACTGTAGCCAAAAATCCTGTCACCAACAAAACAACAGGAGTCAAACATAAGTGTTCTCGACTCTTCCTCTGACAAGATACCTGTTATTTTATCATCAAATAAAAAGATGGGTTTCCCAGCAGCTCCGAACAGATTGACAACGGAACTGCTGGGCGATCCTATGTAACCATCCGCAGCGGCTACTGTGAAGGATATATCCGGCGTAGTATCAAGAACGCCTATACCATTGTCAATAAAAAATCTTTTCAGTTCTGTATATTGTGCCAAAAGCTCCGGTCTCATCGCACGTATTGTCGCTTCATATAACGGATGCGGCCGCCATATGATTGCAATTTTTTTGTCAGTTCGTATAAATTCAAAAAATTTCATTAACTTAATGAAGATGTTTTCATTACTTCTGAGCAACTCTTCAAGGGTCGAATTAAGCATTAAAGTCCTGCGGCCATTTATAACACTTTCCCAGCTTTCCGGTATGTTCACACCCTCCTTACACTTCCTGACTACCCGATCAATCTTCGGAGAGCCCAGCGCAAGCATTTTATCATACCAGAACATGCCTCGGCATTCTTCTTTTGCCTGCTTTGACTGCAGTATAATATAATCTACATGCCCATAACACGGAAGGTTTTTATGTCTGTCAGACAATGTCCCTGCATTAACATAATACGGAACGTAAACCAGTTTCCCGACATATTTTTTTAATTCAAAGGAATAATAATCCGGATGAACGGATGTCACTAAATTGTAATTATCATATGGATTATGTATGTAGGCTATATCCGGCTGCTCTGTTTTCACATCATATTCTTTGAAGAATTCAATCGGTATTCCAAGCGGAAAATGTCCGCCGTCATATTTCAGCACCCATTTCCCCACGGTTTGATCCATTTCATAATAGGGAATCGGTATCACCCTGGCTTCACAGTCCGGGTCTGCAGCTGCTGCCATATATATACTTTCCAATGAATCCCACATTTCAGCTTTATACGGGAAAAAAACAACCTGGATTTTTACTGAAAGCTTTTCTATCTTTTCAGTTACAGCGTCTATCAGATCATCAAGGCGGTCCACATCTTCTGCTGTACACTGTCCCCTGACCGTTATCTCATAACAGTGTTCCGCATACTGTTCAAGCATACAGATCATATCCTGCAGCCCTTCAGGTGAATCTTTTTCCAGAAGGTCTCCCACTGATATGGCGGCCTGCTGGCACGTTGAAAGATAGTCCTCCAGCAGATCATCGCTGCTTTCAGCAAGCATTGTATGGAGCATCTTCATATTTTCTATAAGATCTAAAATATTTGCTTTCTCGCTTCTTTTCACTTTCATTTCCTCTTTATTTACAGTTGTTCAGCCACCCTTACCGGATGCTGTTCTCTCTCAGCCCCATAACAATAGTTGCACATATCCAGATAGCCCTTCTCAATATACCCCATTTCAAACATTGTCAATTTCCTTTTGGAATCATAAGAATCATCCAATGTGGATATATCAAGAAAGTCTTCTTTTCCTACCTGAAATCCCATATTTTCCGCACAGGCTCTTGCCTGAACGCAATAAAACAGTTTATTTCCTCTTATTTCTCTGCAGGGAGTCTTGCATTGTCCAAAAACACGTATCAATTCCTCCGGCGGTTCCTCAGAGATTAATTCTCCATCCTTGAAAAAGCCCCTGTCTAAACTGTCAAATCCATAGTCTGTCCATTCCTGTTCATAATCATCAATGATATAATCTATCTGATGCTCTTTCAATATTCTCTCAAGGGCGTCATATCTGTCAGATAAGGCAGGAATGGTTTTTTTGTAATTAGAGATATAACATAATACGTTTTGTCGTTTTAACGCATTCAGCAATTCCTCATTCGGCAATATCGTTCCATTCGTAGTCACACAAAGCCTGTACATCTGATGGCCATACTTCTCTCCGATATAATCCACCGCCTCAGCCAGTTCCCTGTATAGCAGAGGTTCCCCTCCTATGAGATGAAAATATTCAACATAATCAATGTTTCTGAAAAACTCATCCGCACTTCTTTTTACATTCGGAAGACTCATATCTATACTGTCCGCCGCCACATGACCGCACCCATGCGCACACTTTTTACAATGCAGCGTACATCTCTCCGTTACGCAGATCTGCGCAATGGACATATAGGCTTTTTTATATTTACACAATACATATGCAGGGAGAATATTCGTTCTGAAAAAAGTGTCGGTAAAAAAATCAATATTATTTTTCAGTCCGCTGCTGAGCAGCTGTTCCTCTATAGCTGACCTGTTCTTCCGGGAACAGCATATGATAATAATGCTTGAAGAATCATTTTTCAGGTATTCCTCCAGAGATATAACCTCATGTCCCTTCCAGCCGGTCATTTGTTTTTCAGCGCTGTTGTCAACAAATCCTTCAAAGTTATCCAGCTTCAGGAAAGCCATAGTTTCCCTTAACTGGTTTCCCATTTTACCTGCACCGAAAATATAAAGTTTACTGCCTATTAATCTGTTATTTACAATATCAGTCACTTCGTCGAAATTAAGCAGATTCATAATAGATTCACCTCATCAATTATCTTTTCCGTCGGTATGCCGCATATGGTGATCATGTCTTCCGCAATCTGCTTTTTCATTTTTTCATCTGTGATTGCGATAACAACACGATCGAACTTCAATTCTTTCATATCAGTCAGCGCATGTAAATCCGCCGCTTCACTAAACCGGTCAACAATGGCCACAATATTACAGTACCCCGTTTTATGAATCTGTTCTACATATTCTTTGCCCACATTGCCCAAACCATATATAATGATATCGTCTCCCTTGTTAACCTTGCCAAAAGGGAACAGGTAATGTTTGCTGCTCCTTCTATCTGTTTCATACAGGGTTTTTCTGAATTCTGCGCCATGAATAAAACAATAATCCAGTTCCTCCAGCAACGCCGGAAAATGAATCTTATCCTCCCTAAAACATCTGAGCAGGTGATTGTATAGGCTTAATAATTTTTCAAAATAGTCCTCCCCCTTCGCATAAGAGGCAACTCCATTTTTCATCCTGTGGTAGTAATATGCCCTGTGGGTACAGTAAACGGACTCACACAGCATGATGTATGGATATATAATTGCTATATCCTCGCCGTAGTGTATATTTAAATCCCCTGCCTTTTCATAAACCTCCGTAAGCTTTTCCTTTCGAAAAATCTTTGTGCACAGAGAAGCATCCACTGAAGTACTGTTGGCCTTCCCCATATACTCAAAACAGTCTGCAACAGACCGGTCTCCATTTTTCAGGTCAATATAGCCCTGCTCCATTTTGTCATGCTGCTCCACGATGTAATCCTCATGATAATATCTGCAGATACCTGAACAGACCAAATCGGGATCAAATCTCAGCATAAGTGACATCAGCTCTTCATACATTCGTTCGTCAATCCAGTCATCTGAATCAACAAAGGTAATATACTCGCAATCCTCCAATGCCTTTATCCCGGCAAAACGTGCTTTTACCGGTCCTGAATTCTCCTGGGAGATAACAAGCATATTTCGATTTAATCTTTCATATTTCTGCGCAATGGACAGCGTATTATCTGTTGAACCATCGTCTACTACTGCCAGCACTATATTCGTATATGTCTGTCCTAAAATACTTTCAATACATTGCGAGATATGTTCCTCGCTGTTGTAAGCCGGTACAACTACGCCAAGCTTCTTGTTCATAATCTTTCTCCTATCTCCTGTGGCATATAGCCCATACGGTTACAGGATACTCCTTATCGTTGTAGTCAAAATCGCCCTTATCTATATCTTCACAGCACAGACCATACAGGAACCCAATCACAGTTTTTATATTCCCTGACGAACCTGCCATGACATTTTCCTCGCCGAATGCTTCTGCCAGAACTCTTTTCAGGCCCTGCGGGGTAACTCTCCAGTAATCATTCCATGAGTGAGCCCCCTCAAAATACTGGCACAGAAATGGCATTGTGATAAGCGCCGTTCCACCTGGCTTCAGCATCTTCCATATATTTTTTGCAGCATTCTCCGGATGATATATATATTGCAATGTCTGTGTGCATATCAGGCAATCTGCCATTCCAACGTCTATTCCTTCCCCTGTATCAAGATTTCCCTTAATGCAGTCATCTGTGTCCTCCACATGGAGTGCCGCACAGCTTTTCAATGAATGACCATATCTTCTTGTATATGTCGTATCCTCTATTTCAATCACGTCGCCACATATATATTCCCGATTATTTTCCAGAAATTTTTCAATATAATATCTGTCAATGGGCTTTCCGAATTCTACTCCGTACTTTCTGCTTATGGGATCTAAAGGCATGCTTTTAACTGCGGAATAAAATGGAGTCGTCTCTGCAAGCTTTCGGAGGTAATATTGATACTCTTCCTCATTATTAATCACATATTCTTCTTTCCCCGTAAAAATATACACCTTCCCATTATGAATGGTAAAATACCCCCCCTGTTGATTTATAAGGTTTTCCCCTGTATCAAAGAAAGGCTCCATGTTTGCGCCTAATATGATTCTCTGTTCTTCTACCCCAAGCTCCAGCAGCTGCTGCACCATTTCAATAAAAAACTTACTGCCGGCCATGACAGCAATCCGTATCTCTTTATTGCCCGCCACTTCATGAGGGAAATATACCGGAATACCGTCCGCATCCAATGCTTCGTTTTTTTTATTGTCTATATATCCAATAACCCGATAAGTGCTTTTTATCGAATCCGACTTATAATTCCAGTATTTTCCTCTTCCGAACACATAAATATCATTCATTTATCTTCCACCTATATCCCTCATTCTGCTTCAATTTGCCGCAGTGCACCCCTTTAATGATTTTCATCTGTTAAATGTTGGATATTGACAGCATATACCATACCCAGACCTCTTTCTGTGGTATTAGAAAAATATACATATCCATATTTTCTCAGCAAAGATAAGATGTACTGTTCTCCTCCGTCATGGGTTTCCAGGATGATCAAATCTATCTGTTTTAATATACCGCTCTCCTCCATATCCTTGAATATAGGATACTCGGATCCCTCACAATCCACCTTACAAATAAACATCGGCTGCGGTTCTGCCGCTATACTTTCTGTATGAATTTTCCGAAACACATCCGAAAACTTTCTGATGCTTACCGTACCGGAAGCAGAACTGCTTGTTTCACATGTATTTCTATCTATCCGCATGGCCGTCGAAGCGTCCAAAGAAAATCCGGTCTCAAAGCTTTCATAATTTCGGTCGCTCAGACCAATATTATATGTTTTTATCTTCCCTCGAACCGACTCACTGTTAATCTGTATATTCTTCACAGCCTTGTCATAGGTTTCCTTAAACGGTTCAAAAGAATATATTGCCTTTATATTTTCCATTGAAGCAAAATATAATGTAGCAATACCTGCATTCATCCCTATATCAAGCATGATTCCCGGCCTTCCCTCTACTCCCGGGAAAAAATTATAGGCATTGTGACAAAAAATCTCATTGAAGAGTCCGTTATCATTATCGTCTTCCAGATACATCGACACTCCGTTCTTTGTTACCACCATACTTTCTTCAAGCAGCCGGACTTCAACCGGAGATTTGTTTGTAGTATCCTCATCAAAATAGAATAATATATTACTGTCAGACACCCCCAGATTCCGAAGGTCATTTACAATATCCATCCTGGAATAAAGAGCCGTGATCAGGATTCCGTCATATTCCACTTCACCTATTTTACTCATCTCCAGGTACGGAATCCCATGGTAAAATGTACCGGAAACAGCATTCTTATCCATTAATCCGATAATGTTATATTTTTCTCTGATCTGTTTCTCATTTTTTTTATAAATTCTGCCAATACCATACGCAATCACCTTTTGCATACTACTCTCCATTCTCAAATCAGCTTTATCGATATTTATTCAAAAACACCTCTCGAACTCTCTGGGATGCAAGTTCTTCCTCCGGGATTTCACAAAGGCCCATAATATCTATAACCTCCAAATCCCCCAGGCGATTATATGTATGACATCCATCGTAGCAGCCGGCATCCCATGCTTTATTAAAGTCCTTTGCATACACTCTTCTTATTTCATGCTCCCTGTACTCAGGCCAAACGGAATCAATTTGATAAAATATCAATCCCGCCCCATAGTTAGGGACACCGTTTTGAGCAACCCTTATATATTTCCCGTTATCTGTAATTATATTTCCTGCGGCACGGGCTCCGGCCTGATTGGTTGATATAACCTGTTTATCAGCCAATTCACCCGCTTCTAATCTATACAATAATTCCTTATCTTCTGCTCTGTTCGGGCAGCGTTCATAAGTAAACATATACTGCTGCCCTTCATATTCCATAAACGTAGAATCACAGTACTCCACGTTATTGATGAAAGTCTTAACTTTTTTCCATTTGTCCGGAAAACTTATCAGTTCATACACGGAAACCTCTTCCAGCTGGTATGACTCCGGAATCATGTATAATTTACCGTTTCTGACAAATACATTCGGATATGACAGATGCCAGTGCTTATCCATCGTAATTTGCCACTCTCCAAATTTACCGTCCTTGTATTTGCAGTAGCCTATCTTTCCGTTCCGCTCCGTCTTATACAAAAAGACTTCTGCAAATAAATATATTTCATTCTCGTATTCTACAAGAAACGGGTCGGCTGTCCAGCCGTATGAAGGCGGTTCAACAATTTGAAAGTCACCCTTCCCGCCATCTCTGTATGCAATCCAGTAATGATGAAACTGTCTCATTTTATCCTCCAATACTGTCGAGTACACGCTCTATTTTTTCTATGTATTTCTCGATATCATATTTTAGCGCCGTATTCCGGCATTCCCTTGCCACATCCTCTTTATCTGTTTCATGAAGTCTTTCATAAATGCCTTTTGCCGCACTATTGTCCTGCTCAAAAACCATACATTTATTATCTTCATTCACGAGCATTCTTGACGCTCCCACATCTGTAGAGATAAAAGGAACACCCAATGTCAGGGACTCAAGCAATGACATCTGGAATCCTTCCGATCCGGATGTCATCAGCATACAATCGCATCCCTTCATAACCGGAAAGGGATTCTCCAGGTATCCCGTTAAATGCACATATTCTTCAAGACCTTCTTCTTTTGACAATGCCCTCACATCCTCATGAAGCTTCCCGTCCCCTATAAAATACATATGGCAACGGCATTCCATGTCATGAAGCAGCCTTAAAATGCGCACCGCCCTCAGAGGATTCTTATTATTGTCAAGTCTTCCTACAACAGCTACTGCCGGAGACATAACGGAAATGTCAGCGTCTTCCTCTGACAGTCTCCGGACTTTTTCGGTATCTATTCCGTTATATATTTTGACAAGCTTGTCCTTTTGCTCCGGAAAAACATCCAATACTGATTTTTCTGTCCTGTCGCTTATGACTATAATTTTTTTTGCTTTGTTGTACATTTGATTCTGCTGGTCGTGTTCCTCAATCAGCATAGGTTCCTGAAGGCAATCATATACATCCCCGTGTATCCACAGAATGTTATTCTTCCCCGGAGGCAGGAGATAAGCCGGCGCCAAATAGTTAAATCCGATATAGAGATCATAGCCTTCCGGTATGTGTTGCTTAATATAATTATCGGTATCATGAAACAGAAGATATTTTTGATGTCTTCTTTCTTCTGTATCTTCGCCATTTACTATGTAGGGAAGCACTTTTATATTACAGTTTGTTTTCTCCTCCTTCACAGAATAATGAACAAATTCAATGATACTGATATCATATTTTTCGGGGTCCAGATTGTTTACTATTGTTGTCAGCAGAGCTTCTGCCCCACCTCCCAAGGAAAAGCAATTTATGATAAACAGTATTTTCTTCATAACTTCACCGACGATATTTTATCCAGCTTGCAAACTGTGATTTCATTCTTTACATCTACAAGTTTTTCTCTCATCATATCCGCATCATCCACATAAACATCATCGCATACTTTTGACAATTTGAGCGAACCATCTCCATATACGCTGAGCTTGTACCCATCTTCAAAAATAAATGTTTCAAAGGCCAAAAGTTCCTGTTCCTTATCATATTTTTTGTAGATATATCTTAAATCCGGATTATATATTTCCGAGCGCTGACATTTTATATGACCCACATGTCCGGTTTTCACATCCTCACTATTTAACAAATTGATGACAACCTCATTAAGCCTCATCAGTGAGAACAGATCGTGATTCCGTCCGTGCCTTACCTGTGGTGAGATCACCGCAAACGGTATCCGCAGCAACTGCTCTGAATAAGAGAAGAACGATGCAGACAGACTTTCCAATCCCTGTCTTACATCCGGTACAATATTTCCGTGATCTGCGTAAATTACAATTTTACATGACAATTTCTCCAGAAAAGGAAATAAAGTATCATCCAGGTAATGCATGGCATTTCTATGCTGCAGCGCATAATCCGTCTGATAATATCCCCCGTTTGTCTTTAAAAAGTCAAAAAACACATGTGTTCCTTTTGTCACCGGAACGCCTGTGGTATACGGATTTGAAAACGCGAAATGCGTCTCATACTGTATATGAACATAATACAATCCGTTTTTTTCATCTATGGAATCATTCAGCATAGTCCAGAACTTGGCAGCCGCAGACAATAATTCCGTATGGTAATGAATATCCTTCTCTGCAAAATATTTATCCTGGTCAGTGTATGAGTAAATTTCCCTTCCCTGCTCCTTTGCCAGGTTGATAAATCTGCATCCTCCCTCGGGAACCTCTATTGTCTTATAATATTCGGTATTAAAACTATTTCTTTCACTGTATGCGGGTATTAGACTTTCGTATGTTGATGTAGAAACCGAGTACGCATTATCATATACTAAAGCTCGTTTATTCAACAAAAGCTCCGTTTGAGGCATTGAATGATCCAGAATGTCCTCCCTGCGCAATCCGTCCAGGCAAAGCATTAGTACACTTTCTTTCGACATTTTTGCAGCAGCCTCCAATTCATGGCCGTACAAAAGGTTAATATCCCCTGCAATCTCTTCAAATCGATCCGACTCTAATCGTCCTGCCGCCTCATTAGCATAATATAAAGCGCTTCTGAAATCCTTTATCTGTAAATACTTTTCTATAATCTTGTGATACAGTTCCTGACATTCACTTTCATTTACACAGTTATACAAATCATTTTGAAGACGAATAACAGCATTGTACTGCATATGGGGCCCCTGCTGATAATAGCCCCATGTTACAGGAAGTCCTGCAGCCTTTAATTCTTCATAGATATCCAGAAACTTAAGTCCCGGATGTCCGGCTTCAATGTCCCGCCTGACATTGTCTCTGAATAAATAGGTCGATATGATTACGCCGTCAATATTTTGATTCTCAATCTGATCATCCGTTATGAATTGAAATCCCGCATCCGCATATTTAGACGCATTTTTATCTATGATATACTTAACTCCTTTTAACTCGGCCATAAAATCGGCCATTAACATCTGGGTGTGTGTACCATAGCACCATATCGCAGGATTTTTGCATTTCCCGGTAAACTCAATCAGACTTCTGCGTATGATTTCCGAAATTTCTCCGGGCTTGCTGTCGATGAATCCGTGTTTATGCAATAATGCGTCATATTCTTCCTGTAAGTCAGTCATCCTGTTCACCATATCCCCTCGAATCTGTCCTTTCCCATTCTTTTCATATAAGCGAATGCTTCATTTCCGCAATGGTTTTTTCCGCCAGTTCTATTTCCTGACGGGAAAACCCGTTTTTTTCCAGAGTTGCAGCATCCTGAACAAACGGCCCTTCCAGGTCTTCATATGTTTCGTCATATCGATACATATCGCACAGGAGATATTTTTCTTTATGCCACAGCGCAGCACATAACCTGTGCCTGCCGTCTAAAATATGAAGTTCCTCGTCAACCTTACAGCCAAATTCCTTATCATATCCGTTTTTGTCCCAATTACTGAGAAGTGATTTGAATGACTCCAATCTCTTTTCTGCAGTTTTTTGATTACTGTAGATCATTAAAGAACGCAGATATAATCCGTATCCGTTGTCAATAAGACCATAATACTGCTTTATAGCCAGCCACCTGAACGCTACACTGAGATCGTCACAGCTTCTCACGATTTCACCGGGACTAATATATATTTTTTCCTTTATTGGTTTTGACAGCATCAACTCACAATTATACGGAACCGGCCAGATATAATCTTTATCTTCAATTCCTTCCATTTGAAGCATGTGAACCATTTCGTTCCTGTTAGACTCATGAACAGCAACACAAAAAAAAGCATCCGGATATCTGCATATGGCATCTTTGAGCGCTATGACTTCCAGACCTTGTAAAAACTCATCCTCCCCGGAATGTTCCTTTAGAACTGTAACGGCACAACAGATGACATTTCCCTCCAGTTGTCGTTTGCATAGAATGCCATAGAACCGGCCGGCCATACTGCCGGCTCCATATATAACAATCTTTCTGCTTTTTAATATTTCTACAAATTCCTCATACGAATATTGCATATTCTATGACACATCCCATTCTAATCTGATACAGCAATTTTATCATATACATTTTGCCTGTACAAGTATTGCTTTATCCAAAAAATATTTCACTCGCCGGATGGCCTGCCTTCCTTTCACTGACAGGAGGAAATTCCATATAATTTTCGCCAAAATTAAATGCCAGAAAATTATGGTAATTTAACGGACAGGAAACCTTGATCCCTTCAAATTCAATCTCCGAAGTATCCAGCAGCCACTCCTTCAGAAAACCCATTGTTTCTGTATCAGATCCCCATCCGAAACATCTTACCAGTCTCGTATCGCTATTCCTGTATCTTTTTGAAAGATATTCCATCTGGCGGTGTGCCCACTCTTTCGGGATCTTATTTAAAAGAGCAAAGCCAATTCGTTTGATAATACTTGTCGCTGATTTCATTCCTACTTCCGAATATAGTATCTTTCTGCAAAGCAGGGAAAGAACCGTACATTCCCATCTTCCAAAGCCTTTTTCCGGAAGATTGTCGCTGGGAAAAATGTCTATAAATATGCCATTCTTTGCTTTCTGATGTTCGTGACCTGCTCGCAGATATTTAGTACCGTTGATCAATATTCTCGCATAAGCCCATCTGAAATTCGGATCCGTCCTGTATGTCTGAAGAAAGAATTTCTTATCCAGCTGCTCTTCACACGCTTTGCAGAACTTTTCATAATCCTCCCGAAGCATTCTTATATCAATATCATCATCCCAGGGTATAAATCCCCCATGACGCACTGCCCCCAGCAATGTCCCGGCAGTAATAATATACCTTATATTATTTTTTCTGCAGATCCTGTCCACCTCTTTTAAAGCGGGCAATTCCGCAAGCTGTAACTTTCGCAGATTTTCAGGGGTATATTCAAACATATCGTCACCTTTGATTTTATTCTATGCCTTTCTTGTATCTTCTGCTTAAGAACTTCTCCATAACAAAAGCTCTTATGATCTCACTATTCCCGCACAATTCCCCATAACTTTCGGACTCTATGGCATCCTTGAATGTTTTTATTTCATACCTCAGGCCATCTCCTTCGTATAGATTTTCATGCTTTTCTATATGCTTCGGGTCTTCAAATCTTACTTCAAAATATGAGTTCAGCCACCAGGGCGACGGGGAAAGAATATATCCTTTCGTTCCTGTTATCAGAAGCTGTCCTTCGCTCTTTACCCCGATTCCGGTTGTTACGACAGCCTCTGCTCTCAGGTTTCTGAACTCCTCAGTTCCCGCCCCTCTTTCCAGGTCATTATATTCAAAAAATGCCTTTGTATACAAATCCAGCTCATTATCCCCATAAACACTGGCAAAACGCACATTATCAAAATCAGTACCCAAAAAGTCGAATACTGGCAGCATTCCATATGATCCAAATTCTGTAAAGCTCCCGCCAAATTCTGCATCAGTGCATTCTCTTGCATCTTTTGGTGTCAGCCTCGTAAAGGTGGCTTCAACACCAACAACCTGTCCAATTGTCCCTTCTTTTATCACTCTTCGCAGATCATGGTACCCCGGGCAATATGCCGTTTTGAGGGACTCCATAAGGACTCGTTTATTCTCAAGGGACAATCTGCACAATTCCTCTGCCTCAGCCTTATGCAGAGTCATTGGCTTTTCACATATAACATGTTTACCTGATAACAACGCCTTTTTTGCATACTCATAATGAGTTCCGTGGGGAGAAGCAATATATACCGCATCCACCCGGGAAAGGAAATCATTCAGGTCATCTGTATGCACTCCGCAGCCGGCCTCGGCGGCAAACTTTTCTGCGCTCAGAATATGCGGATTATATACTGCGGACAGCTCTATTCCTGAAATATACTGAATCTCTTTTACAAACCGTTTTGCAATCCGGCCCGTTCCGATAATCCCCAGAGAAATATTTTTCTTCACAATCCGTCACCTATTTCCAATCAGCCTTATAACCCAACTTTTTTTCCATAAATTTCTCGGTGATTTCCGCCATAGCTATCGCTTCTCCCGCCGTAAGCTTATAACTGGGACTTTCTGATCCGTTTATCTTTTGAACAAATTCGCTGATTTCATACCTTAGACCATCTCCCATGAATCTGGGGCGAAACTCTTCTATATCATTAGGGTTTTCGTATCGCACCTCAAAATACTTAGTGAGCCACCAGGGCGAAGGTGCCAGAATATACCCTTTTGTACCGGAAATGATCAGATTTCCTTCGCTCTTAACGCCAACACCAACTTTTCCCGTGGCCATGCCATCCTTATATCTGACAGTAAGCTTTGTATAGATATCATTTCCGTTCTCATCCAGAATACTGTCTACTTCAATCTTCTCATATTCCTTCCCGAAAAGTTTTATCATAGGCAGCATCACGTAGCTTCCAAACTCAAGAAAGCTTCCTCCGTACTTTGCATCTTTCACTTCACGGGAATTCGGATTCGCCAATCGGGTAAAACAAGCTTCCACATCACAGATTTTCCCAATCTTCCCACTCTCCGCCACATTGATCATCTGCTGAAATCCGGGACAATATGCTGTTTTTACCGCTTCCATAAGCACAACCTGATGCTCTTCTGCCAGCCTGTACAGAGATTCAGCCCCTGCCTTTGTAAAGGAAAGTGGCTTTTCCGACAACACATGTTTGCCGGACTCTATCGCTTTTTTCGCATAGTCATAATGAGTTTCATTCGGAGAAGCGATATATACCGCATCAACCTCATTCAAAAATTCGTCAAAGTTTTCGGAATATACCGGAAGCTCTGTCTTTTTGCTGAATGCTTCCGCGCTGTCCTTTTCAGGATTGTAAGCGCAATCAATATTGACGCCGGAAACATACTTTGCCTCGGACAGAAATCTCGGCGCAATCCTGCCGGTTCCGATAATGCCTATACGAACTATCTGATATCTTCCGGCACGCAGCTCCGTTGAAGATATATCGGGTGTCCTCTCCAGATAAACCACCTTGCAAAACTGATTCAGGTAGTCAAAATGTCCTGTCCAGTCAGAGCCCACAGTGAAAATATCAACACCGTACTTCTGTATATCCTCTACCTTCTGCCCGTCATGGTCTTCAACAATAATCTCATCTGCAAAGCCCGTCTTCTTAACATTTTCTATGCGCTTCATTATGGGATCAAAAACATTTACTTTTCCCCTGGCCTCATCAAAGTGTTCCGTTGTAACGCCGACGATAAGGTAATCCCCCAGTTCCTTTGCCCTTTGGAGAAGCCTGTAATGACCTTCATGGAAAAGATCATATGTACCATAGGTTATGACTTTCTTCATGCAACGGCTCCCCCTTCAAGACAGCATACTGATAAACCCTTATTACACACATTATATATCGACAGTTCAAACGAATGTCTTTACAAAACCTGATCAGTTTATCCTTCTATAACTCTCGATCCGAGGGATTCAGGAAAAACCTCTTTCGAGTGTTCAGCAGAGCGGCCAGATAGCAAAATGAACTGTTGGACATAAGCATGGCCTCACACTGACTCATCAGCTGCATGTCAATATAATTGCGTCCCTTTATATTTCCCTCCACAAAGTGAACCGCCTGAAACTTCTGAAACTCCATGTCCTCCTGATTTTCTCTGCACCACGGAATATCGTCGGAAAACACAAACAGTTCCCAGTCGGTTCCGCAGGCTTCCACAAAGGATTCTACCATCCTCCTGTAAATATCCGGCGTATAGGCCCACCCCATCTTGATAAAATCTCCCCGTCTGATGTGGATGGACACAGAATGAATCCGGTGGATTCTCTCCAGAAGAGTCCGGTTCGTTTCATCCTGAATTTCCGGAAAAGTAAACTCCTTTAAAAATATTTCCCGATACATTTCAAACCAGCCTTTGGATATCCAATACCCGTGGTAGTAGACATCTCCCTCCGCCTCAAATATCTCCGGAATAAACTGATCGCCCGGGACGCACACTATCTTGCCGGTAAAAGGATTGTAAGACTGACATAAGTTTCCCACATCAGATATCATATAGGTCTCGATGCCGTTCTCACACAGAATCCTGGGAACGCTTTTCCCTTTACGCTTTTCCTCCAAAATAAAGTTCCAGACCTCATCATCAAAGCACTGACTGAGCATATGGGCCTGAATCCCGAAGACCTTTTCCAGTTCATACCCGTTGTGCACCGTATTCAGCGCAAAATAGGTATCGTCCAGATACATGCACTCTCCCGGATGGCTCAACTCATAATGTCTGGCAAAGATATACTGGAAGGCCTGATTTGCCAGGCCTCCGTTTAAAAATTGTATTTTCATTTAAGTTTCCTCAAAAGCTCCTTCACTTCCTCGTCATCAGGCGCACATTGCTGCACCTGAACCAGAATTTCCCTGGCCGCCCGGTACTCCTCTCTCTCAATCTCCTGTTTCGCCTTTCTCTTGAGGGTGGCGATAATGTAGCGCAGCTCCATCTGTGCCTCATCCGCATTCTGATTCTGGTTTTTCACCTCATCCCGATACATCTTGGCGTAGGCTTCAACCACATCCCCCATGGCAGGACAGATCCCCAAGCATTTCCTCACGGCCTCTAGGGCTTTCAGCTCGTCCTGCTGCTCTCTTGCTTCCTGTACTTTCTTCAGCCGCAAGGCCAGCTGTACCTCCTCAGGAAGCATTTCAGGCACTTCGTCAAACACAAATTCCTTATAGTAAGGCCTGTACAAATCCAGCACAGCGTCTGCGTACTGCCAGAGTAAAGGCTCCACCTGGGACAACCCCGGACAGACCTCCTCATAATGGTGCAGATACCCTTCCAGGCATTTTATTGTAAGCAGATCATACCTGATATTATTCTGCTCCCTCCATTTTCCTATCCTTTCATCCCACAGACGGATGACTGCAGGGGAGGATTGCCGGCACCAGATTTCCAGAACCCTTCGGAACCGGTTGTAATC
>JAIDME010000053.1 GCA_029050705.1 Acetatifactor sp. | reverse complement strand
ACAGGCCGTAAGGCAAATTCCACTCACTAAAAGCAATGTGAAACATAAAATCGTGGCAAAAATTTTTTTCTTCATAGTTAATCCCTCCAATTTATTTTCCCAGCACCTTTTGTTTTTTGATTTCCTCGATTCCACTTAATTCTGCTATTTTCTCGTTCCCTTAATGATACGCACGACATTTCATTTACTCCCCTTCACTTATTAGTCATGATACCACAAAGCATAACAGTCTCTCATTCATGCGACACGCTCCCAGTATATGCTAATGCTGAAGGAATGTCAATTATATATCACATTTTAATGTTGCTCTATTTATTGGTCGCTTATATTCGCAACATCACCGATTTTTCCATGAATATAATCAGCATATCCTCTGTGATATCATTGGCAAAATACGCTTCCAGCTCTTCGTAAAGGATGTTCCGCAGTTCCACCGAAAAATATCTCTTCGGCTTTGTGTTATCAATCAGATCATCTCCTATTACAACCTGATCAAACCCAGATATTTTAATATTTCAACGTTCCCTGTAACCGCACAAATTGCACCCGGTCTGTTTGCAGACCGGGTGCAATTCACACGATGCTTATGGTTCAATAATTTCAATTCCGTACTATATGATGATACATACCATGCCGCCGTTACTGTCATTGACAATCTTCTGCATGGTATCCTGAAGCTTTATCTGGCTCTCTTCTCCGATGACGGCAACCTTCGCCGTGATGCCATCATTCACCAGCTGCTCCACCGTCTTTCCGAATATGTTCGTACCCCAGATACCACTCTGGGCATCCGTCTGATTGATAAAGGAAATCAGGTCTTCAGCCTGCTCCTGGGTGCCCACAATGGGAGCGATTTCCGTCTCGATATTGGCCCGGATCATGTGGATGGAAGGGCTGGAAGCCTTAATCTTCACCCCGAATTTATTGCCGTGCTTGATCAGCTCCGGTCTCTCCAGAACAATTTCATCCTTGTCTGGAGTGACAACACCATACCCTTTGATACGGACCATGTTCACCGCGTCAAGCACCTTGTTATATTCATGTTTCATGGCCGCGAAGCTTTTCAGCTTGCTGATAAGCTGGTATTCGTCGGCAATACTTTCCCCTACCATCTCCGTCAGCATCTCGTAATAATAGGATTCCTCCACATCCAGGGTTATCCTGATACATCCGTCCGAAAGTGAAACGGTGTCCGTCTTGCATCGCCTTATGTACTCGCTCTCCAGGTTTACCGGCTTCTCCAGCACATCCCGAATAGTGGAATAATCTTTCATGAGAAGCTTTACTTTTTCAATCAGGTCCTGCTTCATCCGATTGTCATCCGCCAGCATCTCCACCCACTTCGGCATATAAAACTCCATGGCTGAAATAGGAAATTCATAGAGTACATTTTCCAAAATCATGTTGATGTCATCTTTCTTCAGCTGTTCGCAGTTCACAGCCATGGCCGACACTCCGTATTTCTCTCCAATCTCCGCTACGGTATTTTTCGCGTCCTCGGAATAAGGCTTCTGGCTGTTGACCAGTACAAGGAAAGGTTTACGCAGTTTTTTCAGCGCGAGAATCGTCCTTTCCTCCGCCTCCAGATAATTTACCCTAGGAATCTCCCCGAAGCTGCCGTCCGTTGTGATGACGAGACCGATGGTGGAATGGTCATTCATGACCTTATCAGTACCCACTTCCGCCGCCTGTGTAAAAGGTATCTCATGATCAAACCAGGGCGTTTTCACCATCCGCTCTGCGTCTTCCTCCATATGGCCAGCTGCACCCTCCACCATGTATCCCACACAGTCAATGAGCCTGACTGACACGGCAATGTCGCCGTTCAACTGAACCTCTGCCGCTTCATTGGGAATAAACTTGGGCTCCGTGGTTGTAATGGTCTTTCCGCCGGCACTCTGGGGCAGTTCATCCTGCGCCCGCTCCCTTGCATGTTCATCCTCCATGTTGGGGAGCACCATCTCCTCCATAAACCGCTTGATGAAGGTGGACTTTCCGGTACGCACCGGGCCCAGCACCCCTATGTAGATTTCTCCTCCGGTACGTTGCTGTATATCCCGATACAAGTCGTATGTAGTCGATACATGTTCCATAGCAAAAGCCTCCTGTCATATCCTATAACAGAATATGCAGAAGGCCAATGTCATATGCTAAAAAAGCACCTGATCCAGCATTTCCATCAGTTTATTAATATCAATGGGCTTCGCAATGTGGCCGTTCATACATGTCT
>JAIDME010000529.1 GCA_029050705.1 Acetatifactor sp. | reverse complement strand
TATCCAACATGCGGGCGCGGTTCTCGAAGGCATAATCCAAAGCCAGATTCATCCAATGGATATACTGCTGCCCTTCTTTTGACTGGACAGGCAGGAAAGACAGACGGTACTCATCCCTGACCTCGCTGTACCACATTCTGTTCAGTTCTCTCGCCTTCTCATGGAAGTAATCGCAGATTGCCTTTCCGAGATGGCGGCTTCCGGAGTGGATCATAATGCAGAGATAACCTTCCTGATCTGCCTGAAGCTCAATGAAATGATTGCCGCCGCCCAGGCTTCCCACCTGAAAGTATCCGTCCTCAATCAATGGCACCAGCTCCGCATTTTCCTCATACTTTTCCATTTCCTGCTGCGCGCGGTCCAGTACTTCCGACTCCTGAGGAGTCTTGTATCTCTCTGTATTTAAGGGAATCGCCCGCATAATGTTGCCGATGATGGACTGGATCAGGGTGCCGTTTCCGGTCTGAATGCCCTTTATGTCCTCCATACGGATATTGGTAGGAACGAAATCCATACCGCAGCCGATATCCACCCCCACTGCATTCGGGATGATCACATCCTTTGTAGCGATCACTCCACCGATTGGCATTCCCTTGCCCGCATGGGTATCCGGCATCAGGCATACCCATTTATGTATGAAAGGAAGCTGCGACAGGTTGTATGCCTGCTCCAGACAGTTTTCCTCCAGCTGACTCTCATCCTCCAACCATATCTTCACCGGAAATCTTGTTTTTTCATTGTTTAATACGAACATATTTTCTCCATCCTTTCTTCTTGATCATAAGTAAGCTGCCGTTTCCTCATGCAAATCCGGCTGCCGGAATTTCGTGCCGGTAAACTTTTTGCTGATTCACTTTGTCTTGCTGAACTAAAATCATTATATGAAACATTTTCCGGATAATCATTTCAAAAAAGTTGCGAAGTGTGTTATATTTATTTTGTAACTGTTCCGAGCCAGGCAAATCAGTCTGAAAGGAAAATGCAGCTTCCTATAGGAGTACAAACTGGCATAAACAGCAATTATTCGGAGGCAATATGTCTGATTTTCAGGAGCTGGTTAAAAGCTTTCCCAAAACAAGAGAATATGTGCGCGATTTTTTTGTCTACGGCTTCAAGACCAGGGATGAATTCAAGGAAAAAAGCCCCCGGACCTACGACAATGAGCGGAGACGTCTGGAAAGCTGGCTAGGGGATCATGTGCGGAAAGATCATGTATCTAACGGCTCCAACATTTCCCTTGCCATAGACAGCAACCTTCTGGACACCAACCCTCTGTTCAGGGTATGGAAGACGAAAAGCTTCACCGACAACGATATTGTGCTCCATTTCCTGATACTGGATCTGCTTCAGGACGGCGCGGAATTGACTGCGGAGGAAATAACAGGCGGCCTGCTCGAGGAATATGAGGCGCTGTTCGATGTCCAGACCGTCCGCCGGAAGTGCAACGCCTATGAAAAAGAGGGACTGCTGAGTAAAAAGAAATCCGGGAAAACCGTGGTTTTTTCCATCGATAATTCCCTTGCAGTCTGGATAAAATCCAATGAAGGCATGCTGGATGCCCTTGCGTTTTATCAGATGGCAAGCAACTTCGGGATCGTCGGAAATTACCTCTCGGAACAGTTGGACCATCACAACCGGACCTTTCGGGTGAAACACAGCTTCTGCGTACATACCCTGGAGGAGGAAATCCTTTTCGGCCTTCTGGATGCCATGAACCGGAAGACAGATGTACGCCTGGAAATAAAAAGCTCTAAAAACGGAGTTCTGAATACTGCCGACTGTACCCCGCTGCAGATCTTTACCAGTACCAGAAGCGGCCGCCGTTTTCTGTGCGGATATGTGAAAAAAGGCAGGCGCTTTACCTGTTACCGCCTGGACAGCGTCAAAACCGTCACTCCTTTAGTCCAATCCGAGGAATATGAGGAGCTGCTGGCACAGTTGGACAGGAACCGCCGCTATCTGTGGGGCGTATCCTTCCAGGGAAATGCCCGACACCACCTTGACAGGCTGACTATGAAAATACAGGCTCTGGAACCCACCGAACAATATATTGTTGAACGTTTAAAGCGTGAAGGCAGAGGCGGCACGGTCACAAGAACAGAACGGAATGTTTATCAGTACGAAATTGAAGTATTCGACTGCAATGAGATGCTGCCCTGGATCCGCACCTTCATCGGCAGGATCCTGTCCCTGGAATGTACGGACAAATCCGTGGAGCAGCGTTTTTATCGGGATTTACAGACAATGTACAGGATGTACCAGATAGAGGAAGACTTTTGAAAAGGTAGATAAACATATGGAATTATTCTCAGAAATATATAGCTGCTACTATCAGGTGTTAAGGCATTTGCTGTGCAGTCAGGACACACTGACCATACAGGATATCCGCCGCCGAATCTGCGGCGAAGGCTTTGAAGAGAGCCTGCTCTCCATAATCCCCAAGCTGGAAGAAGGTACTTGGAATTTATTTGAAAAGGACGGGAATCTATACCGTTCCCGGCTCTCCTCCTCATTTATCACCCCTGTTTCCGACCTTGAGAAATCCTATCTCAAAGCACTGCTGTCCGACCCGCGCATAGGGTTATTCCTGGAACAGGCGCAATTGGAAACATTGGATAAAATGCTGGCTTCTGTAGCCCCGCTCTGGAGACCGGAACAGTTCTGTTATTTCGACCGGTTTGCCGACAGCGACCCCTATGAGGATGAAAATTACCGAAACTGCTTCCGGACTCTGCTTCAG
>JAIDME010000528.1 GCA_029050705.1 Acetatifactor sp. | reverse complement strand
TAATGATATGTTCCCCTGTCAGAAGCTCGTTCACATTTATCTTTAATAATTCGCATAGTTCAAGCATAATCGAAACGTCCGGCATACTCTTGCCATTTTCCCACTTTGATATTGCACGATCTGTAATACCAAGTTTCTCAGCAAGTGATTCTTGAGTATATCCATTTTCTTTCCTGCATTTTGCTATAAACTTTCCTATTTTCTCCTGATTCATTTCGGGAACCCTCCTTTCATTATCGACTATACAAAGTTTTTGATATTTTTAACACGAACCGGCAGTTGATACGCCACAAATCCAATAGGATCAGTCATATCAACTGTTGGTTGAGTCAAAAAAATCCCGATTTGTCATTAGCTTTATTATCATGACTTCATCGGGATGTAATGCCCAATCACTTATCGCTGCCGCCTTTGAATGGAGGGGCAGCATTCGATAAGCGGTTTATGATTTGTTCTACCGGCAGAGTTTTGCCACCACCTGATTGATCACACTTCCCTCTGCCTTGCCTTTTAATTCCGGCATCACTGTCTTCATAACCAGACCTTTATTTTTCTGTGCTACCAGATCGGCATACTTATCCAGCAAAAATGACTCCACTTCTTGAGCAGACATCATCTTCGGCGCATATTCCTGAAAAATATCATATCTGGCCTGATACTCCTGGCGCAAATCATCACGAGATTCCGGACAAGTATCTAACTGTTCCTTCACTGTCTTGATTTCCTTTAATATCACACGGTCCACGATTTCCTCTGTGATGTTGTCCCGAGTGCCCTCGTCAATAGCCACCTTCTTAGCCGCAGAAACCAATGCGGAAATGGCATCCTTGCGCACTTTGTTCCGCTCCTTCATAGCTGCGACCATATCTTTCTGTAATTGTTCAAACTGCATTGTTATATCCTCTCTTTCTCAAAAATCTCTTTTTCACAGATATACCACTAAAGGGCTGTAAATGCAAGTATAATCTGACTTCTGAAGGTATCTCAAACAAGTGCGCTGTCATGTCGCTCAATATTGTTTATTTTTTCCCGAAACTCCTTCCTTCCGGACACCTGTAGTTTCTCGTAAATATGGGAGGTATGTTTCTTGACCGTGCTCTCCGCGATACAAAATTCTTCCGCGATTTCCCTGTTACTGTATCCCCGGTATATCAGCCACGCGATCTCCCATTCCCTCCTTGTCAGGGGGCAGTCCTGAAGCCGCTCCTTAAGCTGTTCCATGCTGGTGATCTTCGATTGTCCGGTACTCTGAGGCGGTCCGTCCTCCTCGCTCTGTTCTCTCATCCGCGCATAGAGTACCATGACCGTCATCGTTGGAAATGCCAGCAGAAATACCTCCACCGAAGCCATTGTCCGCTCTATCTGCCCCGCGATGCCCTGCACATGAACGATCAAAAGCAATGTCAACAGTCCTACATACAGGCCACCCAGAAGGAAACGAATCAATCGTCTCCTCATCCCTTACTCTTCCTCCATGAATTCCGAAATGCGCCTCTTGACCACAACCTCCAGGGGCAGCAACAGGAATTCCAGCATCGCCACATAGATGAGAGGAAACTCGGCAACCGACAGGCAAGGACCCAGTGCCCACCAGTCACAGTCACCAGAAAGATTAAAAAAAATATTCATCAACCCCAGCAGGGTTATGATAACGCCTCCCCAAAGCAGGCTCTTTCGCAGGAATTCTACTGCATACTGTGCCTTTTTCATTTCATTGAGGGAACAAGTATAGCTTTTCTTCTGCAGCTTGACCGCCCTGATAAAATCCTTCCACATCCTGCATATCAAAAGGGCCGGAAGTGCAGATACCGCAATCATCAGCCATGTAGGCGCATCCAGCAGCTTCATGAACACAAATGACCACTGGTCCCCCCCTATATTTACAATCACACAAAAACATACCACAAAGACCAACGCAAGCAACTCAAGCAACATTTTCTTTCACCTCTCCCTTTCCTGTCTCTTCCATCCGAAACTCCTCCAATGCGCTTCCTTTTGTCACCTCTCCTCTCCGCGCTTCGTCTAAATTAAATATAGCATTTTCCGAAAGGAGCGGTCTATACTACTTTTGCCTGAAAAGGTAGTATTTGGGGGAGTATTTGGGGTAAAGACACTTCCAATTATACTTGCTCATTGCGTTTTCCTTTTTTAATATTCATCTATCTCTTTTTTATTTACTTCGCTTACATCATCTCCGATAAGTTCTTGCAACGTTTTTTCTCCCACCGCAATAATCTCATCATCCAGCACAGCAAGCCTCCTTGGAAATAGCTCCACAAACGCCGCCTTTCCATAAACTCTCGTTTGCGGCATTGACATTCTTTTGCCGAACAGTTAAAAAGTCGGATCCTGCAGCACATCTTCATCATAAAAGATGTTATACTCCTCTGATGTCACAATTTCCGTGCCAAAGTCCAGTTCAAAGAAAAGATGACTCATCCCAATATTATTTAGGATTTCTGCGTCCAAAAGAGCAACCTCATCTCCATCCAGTATGCTTTTCGTCAAGAGCAGCTCCATCTGCTCCATTGTCTCAGAGCCGGTAGGGATTCGGAACACCCTGACATTATTTGGGGTGCCTCCCTCCCACTGGAGCAGGATGAGCTCTATCCGGGCGGCATTGTACCACAGGGCTTCAGCGTCCACAATGTTCTGGTCCTCATCATAGAACTGCACAGTCTTCAATGCAGGGGTACTTTCGGCAACCGAATCCACTGCATAGCTTTTCTGCTTTCCTATCAGAATGACAAGCATCATTCCAAAGACCAGCGCAACGACTGACATCACTACTGCCAGAGCCCAGCCAGCTCTCCACGTTACAGATTTTTTCCCGATTTCTGAATATCCATCTGTCTCTTCTGTTTCCTGCATTATCTTCAGTTCCAGAATCTTGCTCAACATTTCCCTGTTAATACCCTGAGGTACTGCAATTCCGTTCTCCCATTTGGACACTGCCTGTCTGCTGACTCCCATCTGTTCTGCCAGGTCTTCCTGAGACAGATGCTTTTCTTCTCTTGCCTGCCTGATTTCTTCACCTAACGCCATAATTCAAATACCTCCTTAACAATATTGATATGCTTCAGCGCTTCACATATCTGTATTTTACCCGCAACTACAGTTGCGCACCACCACCTTTCCGCAACTTAGCCGTTGCGGCCGCTTCCTCGTGCTTCATCTCCGCACATAAAGATTAATCAGCGTGCCTTCCTGTTTCGTTGGGGTGGATATTTTATACTATTTGAGAGAGAAACTCGTTGGCTTCATTTCTATTCTCAAAGATAATAATACGTTTGTGAGAGTATTTGTGCAGCAATTCCAGCACCGCAGGCCTGCTTACAGAGTTGTAATTCTTGATAAATTCCACAAATTCATAATCTTCATCTTCAAGTGTTGTACATGGTATATCTGTCCGTTCCTTACCTTTTCTTGATTTAATGCCGGCAATACAAATATCTGT
>JAIDME010000527.1 GCA_029050705.1 Acetatifactor sp. | reverse complement strand
CTTTATACCACGGAGGATGAGACCGAAACAGCGGCGGAAATTATGGAACTTCTCCGAAAGCTGGAGGAGGACGTGCTCTCCCGGCGTCTGGATACCTCGGAGGTCTGGAGACTGAATGCGGCGGCGGGCAGTGCGGAGGGGGGCAGTCTGTCAGCTTCCATGGAGGAGATTCTGGAAGGGTGTCTTGAAATGTGGCGAAAGTCCGACAGAGCCTTTGATGTGACTATTGGGCCGGTGGTGAGTCTGTGGGATATTGACAGCTGGGCCGCAGGGGAGAAGGAGGGTATGTTTGTGCCGCCGGAGGAGGAGCAGCTGCAGAATGCGCTGCAAATCTGCGGCAGCGGCAGCCTGGATATAAGAGGGGACCGCCTGTATCTGCCGAAAGGGGCGCAGCTGGACCTGGGGGCAGTGGGCAAGGGGATTGCTCTGGACCATATTCTGACATATCTGCAGGAAAAGAATGAAATAACGGGTGCTGTCATATCCCTGGGCGGAAGCGTGTTGACTTATGGGCAGAAGCCGGATGGAGGATGCTGGAACGTGGGTATTGCAGATCCCGGAGACACGGCCTCCAATGTGGGCATTTTAACTCTGGAGGGTGAATGGTTCATTTCCACATCGGGAGATTATGAGCGCTATATAGAGGTGGATGGTATCAGATATCATCATATTATTGATCCGGTCACAGGCTATCCGGCGGACAGTGGTGTGGCTGGAGTGACGATTTTGGCAAAAGATGGATTTTTAAGCGATGCCCTCTCCACGGCCTGCTTTATTCTGGGAGAGGAAAGGGGACTGGCCCTGGCGGAGAATTTCGGGGCGGAAGCGTTATTTGTAGGGAAGGATGGCAGTATCACTATGAGCCGTGGGATGAAAGATTATTACCGCTCCGGGAAATAGGCCGTTTCAGATTCATTTGCAGATTGAAGTGGTTTGATGTACAATGAGCCTACGGGATAAACCCGATATACAGGGCTGTAAGTATAAAACAGAAGGATGTGAGCGGATGGACGAGAATACCTATATCAATGTGGATGAAAAGATTTTGAAGATTATAGATGAAAAGATGCCGCCGGAGGAGGAACTTCAGGACCTGGCAGAGTTCTTCAAGGTGTTTGGGGATGCCACGCGGCTGAAAATACTGTATGTGTTGCTCTCTGCGGAGATGTGTGTATATGATATTGCGGCGGTTTTAGGCATGTCCCAGTCTGCCATATCCCATCAGTTAAGAGTGCTGAAACAGATGGATCTGGTGAAGAACCGCCGGGAAGGGAAGACGATTTTTTATTCCCTGGCTGACGGTCATATAGTGACCATTCTGAGCCAGGGACTGGACCATATCGAAGAGTAGTGACATAACAGTTCGGCAGAAATGTCTGAACTGTTATGCAGTGACAGATGCGGAATCCGCGGCCGTATTCAGTCCTTCCTGGGTGCAAACACACTGTATGCACTGCTCCCAAGAGGAGAGTGGTAAGTGGTGATGTCATCTCCGAATGGCTGGAAGTAAACATATTGTGAGGTCATATTGATATGGGTAAAATTACCCTCCGCAATCATGCGGTTGTCTGAACCGTCAGTGCGCATACATCTCAGCTGAGGACTGACGCTGTCATTTTTCTGGTAATAGACGTAACCGCTTCCCACATTGAAGCAGTCCACTCGGTCATTGGTCAGCACCTGGATTTCGTTCATACTGAGGGAATAGCGGCAGAGCCGGTAATTATTTGCAACATCCATGTAATAGATATAGTCTCCGTCCAGAGCAGGATACCAGAGATTCCCGCGCCACAGCTCAGAAGCTACATCATTGGACGTGTTCAGTGCATAGAGATAATGGTTGTCCTGAGTACCGTTGTAGTAGATGATTCCGTCCCTGGCACAGGCAGGATTAATATTATAGCTGGCCAGATCCACCTGCTCGGACCTGTCGATTTTCAGCTTGTAAAATGAAATGTCGGCGGATTTTGTGGTCAGCAGGTACAGATAATTATTTACCAGCTGTCCGGTTACCACCACATCTCTGGTCAGAGTGATGACATTGCTGCCGTTCAGTCCGCTTCGGCAGAACGAACGCATACCCTCTATCTGTCCAAGGCCGGATTCCGATGCGGAGCCGGTCTGATAAAAATAAAGGTATTTTCCACCGGCAAGAATATTTCTGACCTCCATTTTGTTCAGCTGTTTTACATCTGTCTCGTCAGGTTTCATGGAATAAAGACAGCCCTGGTCTTCGGAATTGGAAAAATAGACTCTGCCGTCATATTCGCAGAACAGTCCCTCGTTATTTATGTTACCCGCGCTGTTGCCAACGGTTCCATCCGGGTTCATGGGCACACGATTTGCAAAAAAGCTTGCAAACCCCGCAGCAACAAGCAGTATTATGCAGATTCCGCAGATCAGGATAGTTTTGACAGTTTTGTTCATCTGGATCCCCTCTCTTATTGATACTTTAACTGTAACAGTCCAACTGTAACCTTTATCTCCACTATACACCCCTTTTTGCTTGCTATCAAGATTGTTTTGGTATAAGATAGACATAAAATAAGCAGAGGGGTGGGCGTATGGATTTGACGGAGCTGAGACAGCAGATAGATCAGATTGATGCAAGGATTGTTGAGCTTTACGAGCAGCGGATGGATGTGAGCCGCCGTGTGGCGGAGTATAAGATCAGCACCGGGAAAAAGGTATTTGACAGGCAGCGTGAGACGGAGAAGCTTGCTGCGGTGAAGGCGCTGGCACATAATGAGTTCAACAGCCACGGTATCGTGGAACTGTTTGAGCAGATCATGTCTATGAGCAGGAAACTGCAGTATCGTCTGCTGGCGGAGAACGGGAGCACAGGAAAACTGCCTTTCATCGGAGTGGACAGGCTGGATACAGAGAAGGCAAGGGTAGTGTTTCAGGGGGCGGAGGGCGCCTATTCCCAGGCGGCCATGATGCGTTACTTCGGGAAAGAGATATATAGTTTCCATGTGGACAGCTTTCGGGATGCCATGAGCGCCATAGATGACGGCAGCGCTGATTTTGCGGTACTTCCTATCGAGAATTCAACGGCGGGCATTGTCAATGAGATTTACGATCTGCTGCAGGAATATGAAAATTATATTGTGGGTGAGCAGATCATCAAGGTGGAGCATTGCCTGCTTGGGGTTCACGGTGCGGAAATTTCGGACATCAGGACGGTCTTTTCACACCCCCAGTCCCTCATGCAGAGCGCAAGGTTTCTGGAAAGCCGGGGATGGAAGCAGATCAGCATGCAGAATAATGCGTTTGCGGCGAAAAAGGTGGCGGAAGACAGGGATGTAAGTCAGGCGGCCATTGCCGGAGAACAGGCAGCGGATGCCTATGGTCTGGAGATACTCCAAAAAGGCGTCAATGACTGCGGCGGCAATTCCACCCGCTTTATTATTGTCACCAACCAGAAAATTTTTCAAAAGGATGCAAACAAAATAAGCATATGCTTTGAGGTGCCCCATGAGAGCGGTTCCCTGTACCATATGCTGTCCCACTTTATCTACAACAATCTGAATATGACAAAAATAGAGAGCCGTCCTATCGAGGACAGGGCATGGGAGTACCGTTTCTTTATTGATTTCGAGGGAAACCTGGCGGACAGCGCCGTGAAAAACGCGCTGCGCGGGCTTCGGGATGAGGCCCGGAACATGAAGATACTGGGGAATTACTGAAGAAAGGACTAAAAGAGTATGCGCGAGCAGGAACTGATTGTTTACAGGAATTTCGAAGACGGAGCCCTTCTCTATGATATGGCCTGGCTCATGGAGCACTATGATGCTCCTGAGGCGGAGCGGAGTCCGGCTGCCGGACGCAGCCCCGCTGCAGAGTGCAGTCCCGCTGCACTCTTTTATGCCTGCATCCACAGGCTTATCGAACTTGCCGGAACTTACGGCTTTCACGGGAATCTGTGGCACTGCTATCTGGCGAACCTTCTGGTGAATAATGAGAACAGCTACAGCTGCGGCTGCGAAATCCGGGGTGAGATTCAGGGAACCATCAACGATGCGGCCCTGCATGATATTGTGATCTTCAAGGAATTTTATGACTACGATTTCAGCGACATGTGTGAAAAGCTTCAGGTACCGGAGTATGCCCTGACGGAGCATTATGAGGCCAGCAGCAGGGAGAGCAAGGTATATAACACCAGAATATGTGCCCGCATCTGTGAGCTTGCGGAAAAATTCTGCAGTGACCAGACACCGGAGGAGATGAAGGCCACCCTGACCGAGTTTTACAGAGAATACGGAGTGGGAAAATTCGGCCTGCATAAGACATTCCGGGTGGTGCATGACGAAGCCGGCGTACATATTGAGCCCATTCCGAATATTGCACATTTTGCCTTAAGCGCTCTGGTGGGATATGAGATCCCCAAGAAAAAGCTGACAGACAACACAGATGCCTTTGTGGCGGGTAGAAAGGCGAAC
>JAIDME010000526.1 GCA_029050705.1 Acetatifactor sp. | reverse complement strand
GTATTTGGAAAGCCCGCTATTGTCACGGATACCCACTGTATTCGTCTGGTAAACCGAATGGGGCTGGTGGACGGCATTAAGGAGCCCGGGAAGGTGGAGAAGGAGCTTTGGAAGATCATTCCGCCGGAGGAGGGAAATGACTTCTGTCATCGATTGGTGGAACACGGCAGGGCAGTCTGCACCGCCAGGACAAATCCATATTGCAATAAGTGCTGTCTTCAGGACATTTGCAAAAAGGCAGGGGTGAAATAAACTGTGTCAGGTACATTTCCATGGCTGCAGCATATTTATGATATCAGAGGTCACATTATAAATGCTTACAGGATAATGATATCGACAGTCAGGGAGGCAGTATGGAAATATATGTAGTGAAACCAGGAGACACAGTGGACAGCATTGCACTGAATCTGGGAGCAGACACAGAGCAGATGATCTATGACAATCAGTTGGTGTATCCGTACGAGCTTGCCGTTGGGCAGGCTCTTTTTATAGCCGGGGACAGGAGAAATGCAACCCGCTCTATTTTCGTAAGTGGATATGCATATCCTTTTATCAGTCCTTGGGTGCTGGAGCAGACGCTTCCTTTTCTGTCGGAGCTGCCTGTCTTTTCCTATGGATTTTCGGCGGAAGGGGAGCTGCTGCCCCCTGCATATGGAGATGATACATGGATGATCACACAGGCGCTGAATTTCGGCGTTCGCCCCATATTGACGCTGACACCCTTCGGAGCGGACGGAAACTTTAACAACCGGCTGATCCACTCGGTGGTGAACAATGAAGAATATAAAGCAAATCTGATTCAGAATCTGCTGGAGGTTATGGCCGAAAAAGGCTATCAGGGGATTGATATTGACTTTGAGTACATTCTTGCGGAGGACAGGGATGCCTTTACGGCCTTTGTGCAGGATGTTGCGGAGATCATGCGTGAAAACGGATACCATACTTCGGTGGCACTGGCACCAAAGACTTCCTCGGACCAGAAAGGGCTTCTATATGAGGGAAAGGATTATCGGGCCCTGGGAGAGACAGCGGACCATGTACTTTTGATGACATATGAATGGGGCTATACCTACGGGCCGCCCATGGCAGTAGCACCCCTGAATCAGGTGCGCAGGGTGGTGGAGTATGCCCTGACCCAGATTCCGGCGGATAAGATTGACCTGGGGATTCCCAATTACGGATATGACTGGCCCCTGCCTTATGTGAGGGGAACCACAAAGGCGGCTACGATCAATAATGTTCAGGCAGTGCGTATCGCAGTGGCAAACGGGGCGGAAATACGTTTTGATGATGTGGCGGAAAGTCCTTATTTTACCTACTCGGATAACGGGACAGAGCATGAGGTCTGGTTCGAGGATGTGAGAAGCCTGCTGGCCAAGTTCGAACTCATTCGTGAGTACGGGCTGCGTGGCTGCGGATACTGGCAGATCATGCAGTGGTTTCGTGCAAACTGGCTGCTGCTGCGGGATCAGTTTTTTATTTTGAAGTAATTTGTCCTTTCCGAACGCAGGCATTTGTAGTAGAATAAAAATACCAAGTCGGCAATCTTTTGGGGAGGATTATCCGGACGGAAATCTGGCGGAGGAGCGGCATTATGAGAATGTATGACATCATCATGAAAAAGAGAAACGGAGGAGAGCTGACACCGGAGGAGATCCATTTCTTTGTAGAGGGCTACACCGGGGGAACCATTCCCGATTATCAGGTGTCGGCGCTGATGATGGCGATTTTTTTTCAGAAGATGACGGATGCGGAGACCTGTGAGCTTACCATGGCCATGGCTCACAGCGGGGAAATGTTGGATCTGTCAGCCATTCATGGCATCAAGGTTGACAAGCACAGCACCGGGGGAGTGGGCGACAAGACTTCCCTGGCCCTGGCCCCCATGGTGGCGGCCTGCGGAATCCCGGTGGCAAAGATGAGCGGAAGGGGTCTGGGGCACACCGGCGGCACCATTGACAAACTGGAGAGTTTTCCCGGCTTTACCACAGCCCTGACGACAGAACAGTTTATCCGTAACGTGAACAGCATCGGTATCGCTATTATGGGGCAGACTGCGGACCTTGCACCGGCGGACAAAAAGCTGTATGCACTGCGGGATGTGACGGCTACGGTGGATAACATGTCTCTGATCGCAAGCTCTATCATGAGCAAAAAACTGGCGGCGGGGGCGGATGCCATTGTGCTGGATGTTAAGACCGGAAGCGGCGCTTTTATGAAAAAGGAGGAAGACGCCAGGGCACTTGCCAAAGAGATGGTGAAAATCGGAAACAGTGCCGGCAGAAAGACCGTTGCCGTCATCTCCGACATGGACCAGCCCCTGGGCTTTGCAGTGGGAAACGCGCTTGAGGTGAAAGAAGCCATAGATACCCTGAACGGCCGGGGGCCTGAAGACTTTCAGGAGCTCTGCCTGACATTGGGCAGCCAGATGCTGATAGCTGGCGGTAAAGCTGAGAATTCTGATGATGCCCGGCGTATGCTGGAGCAGGTGATTTCGGATGGAAGCGCTTTAAAAAAGCTGGCGGAGTTTGGGGAGGGTCAGGGAGGTGACAGTAGTGTCGTTTATCATCCGGAGCAGCTTCCTGCGGCATCCATACAAAAAAATGTAATTTCACCTTCTGACGGTTATGTCAGCCGGATTGTCTGTGATGAAGTGGGTATCTGCTCTCTTATACTGGGGGGTGGACGGGAGACAAAAGAGAGTGAGATCGACCTTTCCGTGGGACTGGTTTTGTGCAAAAA
>JAIDME010000525.1 GCA_029050705.1 Acetatifactor sp. | reverse complement strand
AGATTATTTTCCGGGAGACGGGAAGTGACTTTGTCTTTGTGACCCATTATCCTTCTGATAACCGTCCCTTTTATGCCATGGATGACCCTGAAAATCCGGAAGAGACATTGAGCTTTGATTTATTGTTTCGAGGCCTGGAGATCACCACGGGCGGACAGCGGATTCATGACTATAAGATGCAGGTGGAAAAAATGAGGAGCCGTGGGATGGATGTGGAGGCTTTTGAGAGCTATCTGATGATGCACAAACACGGAATGCCGCCTCACGGTGGTCTTGGAATCGGGCTGGAACGTCTGACGGCGCGGCTGCTGGGCTTCGATAATGTTCGTCAGGCCAGTCTTTTCCCCAGAGATATCCACAGGCTGGAGCCTTAAGTGTTTTGCCTGATGGCCATTCGTACCGTGATTGCAGAGCAGTCATGGTATAACCTCCTCCCTGTGCGGGTATACTCTGCCAAGAGTATATTTGTACAAGGAGGAGTTTTATGTCCGCATATTTTGAGATCACAAAGGTTCACGCAAGAGAAATACTGGACTCCAGAGGCAATCCTACCGTAGAGGCGGAGGTTACGGCCCGCAACCCGATAGATAGCCGTCTGTACACAGGTCTGGCCGCAGTGCCTTCCGGCGCAAGCACGGGGCGTTTTGAGGCAGTGGAACTGCGGGACGGGGAGACCCGGTATTTCGGCCTGGGTGTACAGCATGCCGTGAAAAACGTCAATGAAAAGATTGCACCGGCACTCATCGGGAAAAACGTATTATGCCAGACTGCTATCGACAGGATGATGGTGGAGCTGGACGGCACGGAGAGCAAGGAAAACCTGGGGGCGAACGCCACCCTTTCAGTGTCCATGGCCTGTGCGAAGGCGGCGGCAAACGCGCTGCAGCTTCCCCTGTACCGGTACCTTGGCGGCATTTGTACCAAGCTGCTTCCCATGCCGATGATGAACATTTTAAACGGAGGCAAACATGCGGCCAACACTGTGGATTTTCAGGAGTTTATGATCATGCCGGTAAGGGCAAAGAATTTTGCCGAGGCATTGCGCATCTGTGCGGAAATCTACCACAATCTGAAGAAGCTGTTGAATGAAAAAGGGCTGTCTACCGGAGTGGGAGATGAGGGCGGATTTGCGCCTGATCTGCCGGACGCGGAGAGTGTGCTGCAGTTTCTTGTGGATGCCATTGAGGCATCGGGATACATTCCGGGTGAGGATGTCCGCATTGCCATGGATGCTGCCAGCAGTGAGCTCTACAATGAGAAGACAGGGATGTATCATTTCCCCGGGGAGAGCAGACTGAAGGGCAAAGAGGTCATCCGCAGCACGGAGGATATGATTTCCTATTACGAGCAGCTGGCGGAGCAGTTTCCCATTGTCTCTATCGAAGATGGGCTGGCGGAGGACGATTGGGATGGCTGGCAGGAACTGACGGCCAGGCTGGGAGACAAGGTACAGCTGGTGGGAGATGACCTGTTTGTCACTAATACGAAGCGCCTGGATGCGGGAATCAAACTTTGCTGTGCCAATGCAATCCTGGTCAAGGTAAATCAGATCGGTACACTGACGGAAGCCTTTGAGGCGGTGGATATGGCCCACAAGGCAGGATACCGTGCCGTAATTTCCCATCGTTCCGGAGAGACGGAAGACTCTACCATAGCAGATATTGCCGTGGCTTGGAACGCGGGACAGATTAAGACCGGTGCGCCCTGCAGGAGCGACCGTGTGGCAAAATACAACCGGCTTCTGCGCATTGAGGAGGAACTGGAAAGTGCGGCGGATTATCCCGGAATGTGGCTGTTCCGAAGGAACGAATAAAAGATGGCGGGAGAATCAAGCCGCTGAATAAAAGGCCCTAGACAGTAGTCTGGAGCCCTTTACATAGATTACAGTTCCAATACTGTTCCGGGGAACATCATATTCATAGCGACAAGGCACAACACGCCCAATGCGGTGAACACTGCGCCGACAAGAAAAAAGCACAGTGACACATTTCGCCGTCCTTTCTCCCGCTTGCGCCTGTCTTCGCAATAATCTCGATAACTCTGGAGCTTCCCTGAGCGCTCCTCCTTATTAAGCCAGAACTGCGGCAGCAGCCAGCAGCTCATATACCTTGCGCTGTATGACACTGCGTCAAATCCGCCATGACGCTTGACAAAGTTCAACCCTGCCAGTCCCATCAAAAGCACCCCGGGCACGGTAAAGGCATTGGACAGATACCCGAGTATGACACCCATGTCGTGTATCGTAAATATGTGTACCGCCGCCGCATAAGCTGCCGATACTGCGGCGGCACACAGAGATGTTATTACATAAGTCCTGCGCCCTGTACCGGAACCGTCTGTACCGGTATCTCTTTCTATGCGCTTATTCTCATCCATCAGCCAGTATCTTCCGATATTTCTCGAATTCTGCATCATTGCAGCGGACGAAGTGGTTGGGTGCGACCTCTCTCATCGACGGCTGATCCACAGAGTAATCGTGCTCTGCGAGGGGATTGTAAATCATGCGCTGACGCTTTCTCTCGCTCTTAGGATCCGGAAGGGGGATGGCGGAAAGCAGAGATTTGGTATAGGGATGAAGCGGATGGGCGAACAACTCGTCGCTGGACGCCAGTTCCACAAACTTGCCGAAATACATCACGGCAATTCTGTCAGAAAAATATTTAACGACAGAAAGGTCATGGGCAATGAACAGTATAGTCAGACCCAGCCTGTTGCGCAAGTCATTCAGCAAGTTGATCACCTGTGCCTGAATGGACACATCCAGTGCAGATATAGGCTCGTCGGCGATGATCAGTTCAGGATTGAGGACAATTGCCCGGGCAATGCCGATTCGCTGCCGCTGACCGCCGGAGAACTCGTGGGGATAACGTCCGGCATGCTCCGGCACAAGTCCTACAAGATCCAGCACCTTGTAGACTTGCTCATCAATATACTTCTTGTCGCGAATGCCGCGGATGACGAGGCCCTCCGACACAATCTCCCGCACCGTCATACGCGGGTCAAGGGATGCAATAGGATCCTGAAAGATCATCTGCATCTTGTTCATCACACGGTCCTTCTTTGCCAGTCTTATCTCTTCTTTATATTTTGCTGCAAGCGCAGCGGCGTCTGCACCGCCCTGAGAGAGAGCAGCCTCATATTTGCCCCTGAGCCTTTCGACCTCGCGTCGGGCATAGATTTTATTGCAATTTTGCTGATCGTTCTTTGCGGCCGCTATCTCAGCTTTCTGAGCCTTGATAATAGCGTCATACTCTGCTTTAAGCTCGGCCACCCGGACGGAATCTGCCTTGTCGCCCAATTGTGCGATCCTTTGGCTGCAATCCCTTTTTGCTTCCGCAATAGCTTCCTTGTAGGTATTGATGCCTGCGCAAATGCGCTGTCCCTTGAAATAGACGGATCCGCCCGTGATATTGTAGAGACGGATGATACTGCGCCCGGTGGTAGTCTTTCCGCATCCGGATTCACCGACAAGACCAAAGACCTCGCCGCGGTAAACGTCGAAATTGATATCATCCACCGCCTTCAGCGTCTGATGGCCCATTCTGAAATATTGTTGAAGATGTTGGACGGAAAGGAGAACCTCTCTGTCATTATTGTTCTCCGGCATTTTTCCCTGCCTCCCTTCTTTTCATTCTTTCGATTCTTTCGGTGACTATCTTCGGAGGATTGACCTTCGGTGCCTTAGGATGAAGCAGCCAGGTGGACGCATAATGAGAGTCGCTTACCTTGAACATGGGGGGAGTCTCCTCAAAGTCTATCTCCAGAGCATATTTGTTTCTGGCCGCAAAGGCATCGCCCTTGGGCGGATAGATCATGTTCGGCGGCGTACCGGGGATGGCCTCGAGCTTCTCCTTTGTGTCAAGATCCGGCATGGAAGAGAGCAGTGCCCAGGTATACGGATGGCGCGGGTCATAAAATACATCATCCGCCGTACCATACTCTACGATCTTGCCTGCATACATAACCGCGATCCTATCCGCCATATTGGCTACAACGCCCAGATCGTGAGTGATGAAGATGACCGACAGCTTCCGTTTTTCCTTGATCTTGTTAATGAGCTCCAATATCTGGGATTGAATCGTCACGTCCAACGCCGTGGTAGGCTCGTCGCATATGAGAATGTCGGGATTCGCAGCCAGAGCTATGGCGATGACAATTCTCTGACGCATACCGCCGGAAAACTCGAAGGGATACTGCCTGTATCTGATGGCCGGCTCAGGTATGCCCACCTCCTCGAGAAGTTTGATCGCACGGGTCTTGGCAAGCCTTTTGGTCATCTTGAAGACCACTGCAGAAGCCCGCTCCTTGAGCCAGTCAACCTGTTCGTTGGCAATGGCAAGATTATCGCGGCTGTCCGCACGGTCAATGGATGCCTTGAACTCCTCCCGCAGATTTTCGAGGATATGGCAGATGTTATCCTTTTCCTCGTCAACATCCACAATGG
>JAIDME010000524.1 GCA_029050705.1 Acetatifactor sp. | reverse complement strand
TGTTTTATTTCATATGAGGGCGTTCCGCGAATGAATATATTTTCAATCAGTTCTGTGTTTGATAGAAACCACGCACAGCTTGCAAATCATTTCATAGCTGAACTGTTGTAAAAATTTCGATAACCCCTTGAAATACCAGGCAGTTTATGGTAACATATGAATTTGTGATGAATCAATTCCTTGCTCGCACTTTTGATGCGGGCCAGAGACCAAAAGGAGGTAACAAGATGAACAAGTATGAATTAGCCGTAGTTGTGTCCGCTAATATCGAAGACGAAGCGAGAGCAGCCGTTGTTGACAGGTGCAAGGCTCTGGTTGAAAGATTCGGCGGCGTCATTGCGGAAGTGGACGAGTGGGGTAAGAAGAGACTTGCCTATGAAGTTCAGAAGATGAAGGAAGGTTTTTATTACTTCATTAAATTCGACGCTGAGAGTACTGCGCCCGCTGAAATTGAGAGCCGTGTCCGCATTATGGACAATGTCATCAGATACTTGATTGTACGACAGGACGAGGCTTAATTAGAAAGCGAGAAGAGTAAATTATGAACAAAGTAATTCTTATGGGACGTTTAACAAGAGACCCTGAGGTAAGATATTCCCAGGGAGCCAGCCAGACCGCGGTAGCAAGATTCTCCGTGGCAGTGGACAGAAAATTCAAGCGCGAGGGTGAGCCTGACGCTGACTTCTTCAACTGCACCTGCTTTGGCAAGCAGGCAGAGTTTGTCGAAAGATATCTGCATAAAGGGACCAAGATTGTCTTAAGCGGCAGAGTCCAGAATGACAACTACACCAATAAGGACGGGCAGATGGTTTACAGCGTCCGCATTATGGTGGATGAGATTGAATTCGCCGAGAGCAAAAACGCCTCGGGCGGAAACGGGGACGGCGGTTACAACAACGGAGGCTATGGGGACAGAAACAGTGCGCCCGCAGCATCCGGAGCAGGTGACGGCTTCATGAACATCCCGGATGGCATTGATGAGGAGTTACCGTTTAACTAAGTTTGATTTAAGATAGGAGGCATTTAGAATGGCTTACAATAAAGCAGAGAAACCCGATGCGCCGGTAAGGAAAAAGGGCGGGATGCACAGAAGGAAAAAGGTATGTGTGTTCTGTGGTAAGGATAACGTGATTGATTATAAGGATACAAACAAGCTGAAGAGATACGTGTCTGAGAGAGGCAAAATCCTTCCCCGTCGTATCACCGGCAACTGCGCGAAGCATCAGAGAGCGCTGACCGTAGCTATCAAGAGGGCGCGTCATATTGCGCTGATGCCCTACGTTCAGGACTAACCCCAAAATTAAGACCAATCATCCTGCGGAATCCGTGGGATGGTTGGTCTTTTTTGATGGTATGGAAAATTCCTTTGAAATGGTCAGTGTTTGGCCACACCGGTGGAATCCCGAATGACCAGTGAAGGCTCGATCAGCTGCAGCGGAGGAAGAGAGGCAGAACTATAGACACCTTCCACGGTGGCAATCAGTTTTTCGGCAAAATCATCATAGTTATAGTCGATGCTTGTAAGCTTTGGAGTTACCACATCGCAGATAAGTGTATTGTCATAGCCTACCACGGATATGTCTTCAGGAATTCGAAGACCGTGCTCCAGAATACAGTTCAAGGCACCTGCGGCAGCAGAGTCATTAATTCCGATGACTGCGGTGGGAACATTCTCCAGAGCAAGCAGCTTTTGCGTCTGACTGTAGCCGGTTTCATAATCGTAGCGGCCGTAGTTTTCATAATATTCAGAACGGCAGGGAATCTGATATTTTGCCAGGATCTGTTTATAGCGTTTTCTCTTTTCGTAGGAAGAAGCAACTGTATCCAGGCCGCCCACCAGAGCAATGTCCCGATGCCCCAGGGTGAGCAGATGTTCCATGACCAGATCCATGGTCTTGATTGCGTCGATGCGAACCTGATAGCAGGAGGTTCCGTCCAGCTTGCCTGTGAGGATGACGGGGATGGAATTGCAGACCTGATTTACCTTTTCCACAAAAGCCTCGTTGGAGTGCAGGTCATCGGCCCGGCCGCCAACCAATATGATGGCGTCCACTCGCTGTTCCTCCATGAGGATCAGTTGCTGCTCCTCAATTTCCTGCTGCCCCAGAGAGTTTTCCAGCAGGAGGGAATAGCCCTTTGCGCGCGCAGCCTGTTCGCAGGCCACGAACAGATTGGAATAGTAGGGGTTACGGACGTCCGCCATAATGATACCGATGACCTTCCTGCGTGTCTCAGTCAGGCCTCTGGCCAGAGCATTGGGGCGGAAGTTATATTTGGCAATGATCGCCTGAACCGCTTCCAGTTTATCGGATCTCACTTTTGCGTTGCTCGTCAGCACCCTGGATACGGTGGCAGGAGAGACGCCTGCTTCTCTGGCAATGTCATAAATTGTAATTTTTTTCCCCTCTATGGCTCGCAAATCTTCCATAATTACAGTACATTCCCCTTTAATTCGTACGAACAGTTACTTACTCAATTTATGTATCATGTATATCCGATGCACTTTGAATAGTGAAAGCGCTTTCATGAAAGCAGTGAATAATACGATTACATTATATGCTATTATACAACAAATTGGGGCATTTGTCACTAGCTAATAAATGTGACAGATATTGATTTCTTATTGGTTTCAGGATGTTTGCAATATAAACAAATATATGCACAAATATAATGGGAGATAATTTGTATAAAGTGACAAAATAGACAATACAATTT
>JAIDME010000523.1 GCA_029050705.1 Acetatifactor sp. | reverse complement strand
AAAGATAATCCGAGGATATCCAATCTAACCTGGTATCAATGAGAATCACATCGGCGGGTCCGCCCTCCGCCAGATAACCTGCATTCAAATGATAAAGATTGGCCGGGTTGGTACTCATCAGCGTCAGAAGCTGCCTCATGGTAAGATAGCCTCCGTCCACCAGTTCAGTAATACCCAGCGCCAGCGCCGTCTCCAGCCCGATGATCCCGCTGGGTGCCTCAGTGATGGACTTTCCTTTCTCCTCTGCTGTGTGGGGAGCATGATCCGTGGCGATCAAATCGATAGTGCCGTCCACAAGCCCTCTGATAATCTCCTGTCTGTCTGCTTCCTCCCGCAGAGGTGGATTCATTTTCGCAAGAGTGCCGTATTTGATGGCCGCTTCCTCCGTCAGGGTAAAATGGTGAGGAGTTGCCTCCGCGTGGATGTTCTTTCCTGTCTCCTTTGCCCTGCGTATCAATTCCACGGTCTCTCTGGCGCTGACATGCTGAATATCTATGCTTGCCCCTGTCTCCAGTGCAATCTTAAGGTCCCGCTCCACCATGGTAAACTCCGCCTCTCTGGGAGACCCGCCAATGCCGAAATATTCACTTGCTCTGCCCCAGTTGATGCCGTTATTTTCTATCAGCGCCGGGTTTTCCTCGTGAAAGCTTATGGGCATGTCCAGAGCCGCCGCATTCTTCATGGCGCTGCGCACTATCTCTTCATCCATTATTGGGATGCCGTCATCGGTAAAGCCTGCCGCTCCCGCTTCCGCCAGTTCCCGCATGGGCGTCAGTTCTTTTCCCTGCATACCTATCGTCACATTGGCACAGGTATACACATGGATACCCGTCTCTGTCCCCCGCTTTTTCACATATCCTAAAGTTTCCCTGTTATCTACGGGCGGCTTTGTGTTGGCCATGAGAACCACGCTGGTAAATCCGCCTCTGGCAGCGGCTGCCGCCCCTGTGTCAATGTCTTCCTTCCCGGTAAAACCGGGCTCTCTGAAATGCGCATGCACATCTACCAGTCCCGGAGCGACCAAAAGACCCTCGGCGTCTATTATCCGGCATTTTCCTTCAGATGCCTCCAGCCTCTTCCCTATCTTTACAATGGTATCCTTCTCAATCAAAATGTCATAATTTCCGTCCCAACCTGATTTCGGATCTATCATATATCCGTTTTTGATCAACAGCATAAGTGCCTCCCACTCAATTTTTCTCTGCGCTCATAATAGCATAATCCGAGCCTTCGGGCAATACAAAAGCTTCCCTTACACCGGGAAGCTCCTGCATATCACGTCTATTCAAAAATCACCGTCTGTTCCAGAAATTCAGTCTTTATCACAATATAGGGGTAGGAGGGAATCTTGTTGCTCTTTTCCGCAGCCTCCGGACCGAGAAGACTGGTGTTCACATAAATGTTGCTGTCCGTCAGATACAGTTCTTCCACTGCGATGCTGTATCCGCCGGTTTTCTGTTCCCCATAGCCAATACATATGTACAGATTCACATTGTCCGTATAAGTGATCTGAAACGGAGCGTTTTTTCTTTCTTCTAAGATGTTTCTAAGCTCCTCCGGAATCTTTTCATCGCTGAGAACCGTAAAATCCAGATCCCGCAGTTTGATCTTTTCATCGCTTAAGTAGGTGCAGCCCCACAGCAGCATAGATGCAGCCACCAGCAGGCACAGTATACACCTCATTACAATCTGTTTCTTTTTCAATGTAGCCTCGCATAAACCTTTTACTTTTGCTTATATTTATGCTAAACTATATGTAATTATTACATGGATGGTGTGAGGTTATCCTATGATTCGCTTTATTGTGATTGTCCTGTATCTGGTTCTCTATTTGGTCCTTTCCCTTCCCGTGCTCCTTGTGGAATGGATTATCGGAAAGTTTAATCCACAGCTGAAGGCCCGAAGCTCCATGGCTCTGGTATCCTGGGGATTCCGCTGCATTACCGTCCTGGCCGGTACTAAGGTCATCGTAAAGGGCCGTGAAAACATTCCCACGGATACCGCTGTCCTGTATGTGGGCAACCACCGCAGTTTTTTTGACATCGTACTGACCTGCACTCTTTTTCCCCGCGTCACCGGATATGTGGCGAAGGTTGAAATGAAAAAAGCTCCTATCCTCTCTCTCTGGATGAAAAATATACACTGCCTGTTCCTCGACCGCGATAATATCAAGGAAGGGCTGAAAACTATCCTCTCCGGTGTGGAAGAAGTCAAAAACGGTTATTCCCTGTGCATTTTCCCTGAAGGAACACGCAATAAGGTAAACGATACTTTTCTGCCTTTTAAGGAAGGCAGCTTCAAGATTGCCGAAAAGGGCGGCGTTCCCATCGTCCCTCTGACTCTGGTAAACACGGCTCAGGCCTTTGAAGATCATTTGCCCAAGGTCAAAAAGACCACTGTGGTGATCGACTTCGGGCAGCCGGTTTATCTTGAGCAGCTTGACAAAAACACCAGAAAGAACCTGGGCAATTATGTTTTTGGCATCATCAGAGACAGATACTTTGCGCTGAAGGAAGAATATTTTCCACAGGCCTGATGACTCCTTACTGCCCGGCTCATTCTCCCCTTTCCTTCAGAAACTCCAGCACTCCGGCAAACTCCATACCGTGGGATGCCTTGATAAGTACCGTACTTCCCTCGGGAATATATTCTTCCTGTTTCTCTTCCAGCGCCTTCAACAGCGTCTCCCTGTCAGGGAAATGTGTGATGTGCGTTGCCTCTTCGGCATGATCTGCAGCCGCCCCGAAAATATGTCGTGAATTCTCACCCACACAGATTATCCTGTCAATACCTGCCGCCGCGGCATACTCACCTACTCCTGCGTGCAGCGCGTCAGAATTCTCACCCAGTTCAAACATGTCGCCCAGTATGGCAACCTTCTCCGTATCCGCCATAGCCAGCAGATCAATGGCAGCACGCATGGACGCCGGATTTGCGTTATAGCAGTCGTCTATCAAAGTATATTTTGACAGTCGGATCAGGTTATTTCGCCCGCTGACAGGCTCAATTTTTGCGATACCCCGGGCAATCTCCTTATGCGTAAGCCCAAACAGCACCGCCACACATGCAGCCGCTGCCGCATTCAGAACCATATGTGCGCCGGGAAGGGGAACATGCACTGACAGCTCATCCATTTTACCCGCACTCTCCGCCTTTCCGGGCAGATGAAACCGCAGCACCGCATCGCTCCCCCACAATCCATGGCTCTCTATGCTTCCTGCCGTCACCTCCTCTGACGCATTCCCGCCAAATCCGAAAAAGTGTGGCTTATGGCCCTTCACTTCCGCCAGGGCGCTCAGCTTGTCATCCTCTCCGTTCAGACAGACCTCTCCGTCCTCCGCCATAAAGTCAAATATTTCCGATTTCGCCTTCAGTATGCCATCCCTGGTCTTCAAATTCTCCAGATGGCACTGTCCTATAT
>JAIDME010000522.1 GCA_029050705.1 Acetatifactor sp. | reverse complement strand
GCCATGGAAACATCTGCCGTTCACCCATGGCGGAGTTCATTTTAAAGGACATGGTACAAAAACAGGGGATAGCAGAGCAGTTTCTGATTTCCTCCGCTGCCACCAGCACGGAGGAAATCTGGAACGGTGTCGGTAATCCGGTGTATCCCCCCGCGAAGGCGGAACTTGCCCGGCATGGTATCAACTGCGAGGGGAAAAGGGCAGTGCAGGTGACGAGGGCGGATTATGACAAATATGATTTCCTCATCGGCATGGACAGCGCCAATATTCGGAATATGCAGCGTATCCTGGGCGGGGATCCGGCTGGAAAGGTATTTAAGCTGCTGTCCTTTGCCGGGCTGGACAGGGATATTTCCGATCCCTGGTATACGGGAGATTTTGGCGTGACCTACAGTGATGTAGAGCTGGGATGCAGGTCCTTCCTGAAATATCTCTCCCAAAGATCACTATTTTGAGACGAAGGAGTCCGGAAACATTACAAAAACTTAAAATAAATTAAAATTTTTTCGAAAAAGCTGATTTATTCAAAAAACATAGATATGCTTCATATAAAATGCTTTCATACCATATCTTGTGGTTTTGGACAAAAGGCGCTCTGCAAAATGCCTGCAGAGCGCTTTTTTGCGCGGTTTCGTCAAAAAATAGCACTTGTCAAATTCTTAATAATAGTTTAAAATCTAGTTAAAAGTGGGATAAAGGTGGCATAAAAACCCATAAAGTGGGATGAAATGCCAAAAATGTACAATAGACTCATCTTTTGGACTGGTGGTGATTGCGTTTGTTCATGGGTAGGTACAATCATACAATCGACCCGAAGGGCAGACTGAGCATTCCCTCAAAGTACCGCGACATCCTCGGAGATGAGTTCGTGGTATCCAAGGGAATGGACGGCTGCTTATTTGTGTATGCGATTGATGACTGGAAGACCTTTGAAGAAAAGCTGGCATCACTGCCGCTGATCAATGTGGAGGCCAGGCAGTTTGCAAGGTTCTTTCTTTCAGGTGCCCAGTATGTGACAGTGGACAAGCAGGGACGTATCCTGATGCCTCAGGATCTGAGAGAGTTTGCAGGACTGGAAAAGGATGTTGTGCTTGCCGGAATGGGCGGACGCATTGAGATCTGGAGTCTGGAGAAGTGGAATGAGAACAGCGAGCAGGTGGACATCAACAAGATTTCGGAGGGAATGATTAACCTGGGGCTGACAATATAGGAGCCTTGTATGGAATTTAAACATTATTCCGTGTTGCTGGCGGAGACCATTGAACAACTTCATGTAAAGCCGGACGGAATCTATGCTGATGGTACTCTCGGAGGCGGAGGACATGCTTACCAGGTGTGCAGCAGGCTTACCACAGGCCGTTTTTACGGGATTGACCAGGATGATGCGGCAATCAGAGCGGCAACAGAACGGCTGGCGTCCTTTGGAGACAAGGTGACGATCCTTAGAAACAATTACTGCAACATGCGCACGGCACTGGCAGCCGAAGGAGTGGAAAAGGTGGACGGAATTGTTCTCGACCTGGGGGTTTCCTCCTATCAGCTGGACACGGAGGAGAGAGGTTTTTCCTATCGCTATGACGCACCTTTGGATATGAGGATGGACCGGCGGCAGACCCTGACTGCCAGGGACATTGTAAACGGTTATTCCGAAAATGACCTGTTTCGTATCATCAGGGATTACGGGGAGGACAAATTCGCAAAGAATATTGCAAAGCACATTGTGAGGGCAAGGGCGGACAAGCCCATAGAGACTACATATGAACTGAATGAGATCATCCGGGCGGCAATCCCGGCAAAGATGAGGCAGAACGGGCATCCTTCCAAGCAGACCTTTCAGGCGATCCGGATAGAGTGCAACAGAGAACTGGAAGTGCTGAAGAACTCGCTGGATGATTTCATAGAGATGCTGAACCCGGGCGGAAGATTATGCGTTATTACCTTTCACTCCCTGGAAGACCGCATCGTAAAGACCATATTCAGAAAAAACGAAAATCCCTGTACCTGCCCGCCTGATTTTCCGGTCTGTGTGTGCGGAAAGGTTTCGAAGGGAAGAGTATTGACAAAGAAGGCTATACTGCCGTCAGAGCAGGAAATTTCGGAGAACAGCCGCTCCAAAAGCGCAAAACTGAGAGTGTTTGAGGCTGTGCAGATCGCGCAGGCGCGGCGCTGAACGGAACTGTTACTGTCTGCAGGAAGCAGTCAGAATTTGAGTAAAGTTAGAAAGCAGGAAGACATCATGAGCCGAAACAGAAGGAATTACAGACAGGCTGCATATGAGAAAAGAACCGGCACAAGGGCGGAGAGGAACAGAAACCTTTACGTTTATGGAAGCGCTGCGTATGAACCGGAGGCGGAGAGACAGTGGGAGACGGAGCCTAAGAGGCAGATTCAGCCTGCTGTCCGCAAAAACCGTGAGAGGGCAAACCACATGAGCGCGGGCTATGTGCTTTTCCTCGCGGTGGCACTTTGCGCTGCGGCGTTTATTCTGGTAAACTATATTCAGCTGCAGGCGGAACTGACTAATCTGACCAAGAGCGTTGCTGCAAAGGAGAGCGAACTGAATGCCCTGAGAGAGGAAAATGACGAACAGTACAACAGAGTTGTCAACAGCATTAATCTGGAGGAGATTAAGCGTATTGCCATCGGTGAGCTTGGCATGACCTATGCGCAGGAAGGGCAGATAATTACTTATAGTAACGAAGGCGACGATTACATGCGTCAGGTGCCGGGCTCAAAGTGACGAAAGCGACAGAGGTGCAGTGTGAAAGAACAAAAAAAGAATAAGTTTTCCATTAAAATGCAAAAGAAGCTGGTGGTACTGTTCGGAATAGTACTGCTGGCTTTCGTCTGCTTAAGTGCCAGGCTGCTGGTCCTGGCGCGGGATAAGGAGACGCTGTAGCAGAAACAGGTGCTTGCGCAGCAGCAGTA
>JAIDME010000521.1 GCA_029050705.1 Acetatifactor sp. | reverse complement strand
GCCCGGTAATGCGGAGCTTTGCAGAGCCCTGATAGCAGCGGTGAACGGCATGGCGGAGGCGAACAGAGATACGCTGAGAGATTTGGAACAGTTGTTTGAACAGCAGAAGGCTCTTTGCGAGGAACTGGAGGCGCAGAAGGAGCAGATGTCTGCGGCCTGCGCGGAAATCGGCAGCCAGCTGTATACCTTCGGACAGATGAGGAAACTATATGAGAAACAATAGGAGAAACCGGGAGGCATTTTCAGAGCACAGCTACTGGCAGTCTTACTCTGATATGATGGCAGCGCTGCTGCTGGTTTTTATTCTGATAATAGCAATCACACTGGCCATTTACAAACAGAAGACCACGGATTTGGAGACCACCCGGCAGGCATTGTCTCTGGCGCAGACGGATCTTGAGGGCTTCAAAGCGGCCATTGAAAAGACCAACGAAGAACTGGCGGCCTCGCTTGCGGAACTTCAGATTGCTTATGCGGACGCGGCGCTGACACAGCAGGAACTGAACGATGCCTATCTGGAAATAGAAAACGCTCAGAAGGAACTGACGGCTACCAAGAGCGAATTGCAGGATATTGTGGGAATCCGCACGGATATTATCGGAGCATTGCAGGGAGCCTTCAACAATACAGGTATGAAGGTTGATGCCCAGACCGGCTCGATCACCTTTTCCTCAGATGTGTTGTTCCAGTTTGGCAGCTACGCGTTGACTGAGGAGAGCGAAGCAGTCCTGCAGGAGGTGATACCCAAGTATCTGGAGGTTCTCTTACAGGATCAGTACAGGGGCTATATTGCGGAAATTATCATTGAGGGACATACGGATACACAGAGCAGTTACCAGACGAATATGGAACTGTCCTGCAACCGGGCCAAGGCTGTGGCGGAGTTTTGCCTGGATGACCGAAACGGTCTCAGCGAGGAGCAGATTCTGCGGCTCCAGCAGCTGCTTACGGTAAATGGCCGCTCCTACAGTAATCCGGTTTACATAAAGGATGCAGCGGGAAATGCTACCACAGAGGTTGATATGGATGCTTCCAGAAGAGTGGAGATCAAATTCCGACTGAAGGAGGACGAGATGATAGAAAAGATTACGGGAGTTTTGAACGAGCAGGGAACTCCGTGATCACATTGACAGGATAAATGCAGAAGAGGGCTGCGGCCCTCTTCTTTTGATGTTTTGTGATAAATTAACAACTTAGTCTTGATTCAAGAAAAACGTTTTGGTATAATGGGGCAAAGGAAGGTGTTTGCTTTGAAACGGATTACGATTAAGGATGTGGCGCGGGAAGCGGGGGTATCCATAACGACGGTGTCCCATGCATTGTCCGGGCAGGGGGTCATGAAGCAGGAAACCCGCGACAGGGTTGTTGAAATTGCTAAGAAGATGCAGTATATGCCGGATTGGAACGGGAGAAACCTGAAGGCTTCCGAGACGGGAACGCTGGGAGTCTTTACCGCTTCTATCAAAGGCTATTACGGGATACTGGTGGACGCAATGTATGAGGAATGTCATGCCAACGGGTATGAGATGGAAATATTCATTACCGACAGCGGGGACAGTCTGCTGCAGATTCTGCTCAGCCGCCGGGTCGACGGGGCAGTTATTCTGCACAGCGGTTTTCAGGAGAGACATGAAAAAGTTCTGCAGGATTCGGAACTGCCGACGGTTTTTCTGGACAGAGAAATTCAGACGAAGTACGTTTCCAGCGTACTGTTCGACTCATATCAGACAGGGCGGATGGCAGCGGAGTATCTGTTCTCTCTGGGGCACCGCCGTCTGATGACGATCAGGGGTGAGAACACATATGATGGTATAGAGCGTCACAGAGGATTTGAGGATTATTTGAAGGAACAGGGATACCCGTTGGCGGCAGACTATTTGTTGAATGGATATTTTGACAGGTGGAAGGCATATGGAGAGATGAAGCAGTTTCTGGAAAGAAAACTGCCTCTGCCGGATGCGATTTTTGCGGCAAATGATGACAGCGCCTTCGGCTGTATCAAAGCGCTTGTGGAAGCCGGGTACAATGTTCCGACAGATGTCAGTGTTCTGGGCTGTGACGATATTGAGCTGAGTCAGTGGTATGTCCCGGCGCTTACCACCATTTGTACCCATATGACTGACCAGGGAGCCACCGCTATGAAAGAACTGGCAGGCTTAATGCGGGGAAATTGCAGCGGAAAGCTTCACATGATAAAGGGCCGGATTATAGAGAGGGCATCCTGCAGAAGGGCAGAGTAGAAGAGAAAATTCCAGGTATTGAGTTGATGGCCCCAAGGGGGGATTACACACACTCTTATGAAACGGGCAGAGGTATAGAGAGGGTATTGGGATGGATAGAATCGGGAGAGTTTGTCTGAACAGGCACACAAGGTGCATCCTGCACACTTTGTGTGCCCTTTGTGTTGCAGGTGCTGTCTGTATGGCGGCGTGCGCCTGCGGGGCAGAGGAAAAGAATCGTACGGCGGATGTGCTGCAGAAGATGGATACAGGGCAGGAAGTAACAGAGAAGGAAGTAACTGAGCAGGCAGAGAATCAGGTGAAGCTGCCGGAGGAAAATGCAGGAGCCTCCGGGGAGGACATAAGTTTGGCAGAAGGAGATAGCGAGGTGGAAGAGTTACAGCAGAAGTCGGACTTCATTTCAGGAACGGAGATTATTCCCGGAAGACAGGATTATCATTTGGAGGCCTTTGGCAGGAATGTGTATTTTTTTGCACCGGAGGATGACCCGGAAGAGGTTCAGGAGATTCTGGATGGAATCTGGAAAAAGCAGGAAAAAAATCAGTTTGGGGATGACAGGTATGCCGTTTATTTTCTGCCCGGCACATATGACGAGAAGATTCAGGCAAGGGTGGGATTCTACACACAGATAGCAGGTCTGGGAGCTTCACCGGATGATGTGTCCCTTTACAATCTGACTTGTGATGCCAGGTGGCTGGGGGACAATAAAAACCACAATGCCACATGTAATTTCTGGCGGGGGGCGGAGAATCTGTCTGTACGGGAATATGTGACCTGGGCGGTATCTCAGGCCACCTTTATGCGGCGCTTTCACATCGGAAAAACGATTTATCTCCATGACAGCAACGGATGGGCCAGCGGCGGATTCCTGGCGGACAGTAAGGTGGAACTGGCAGTCAATTCGGGAACCCAGCAGCAGTGGCTGTCCAGAAACTGTGACTGGAACACCTGGATTGGCGAAAACTGGAATATGGTGTTTGCCGGGATAGAGGAGGGAAAGACGCCGGAGGGAACCTGGCCGGAGCATGCCTACACAGATGTGCCGGTGGTGGACCGTATCAGGGAAAAGCCTTTTTTAACATATGATAAAGAGAAGGGCTTTGGAGTCTATGTCCCGGAACTCAGGACAGCGGCAGTGGGCGTGGATTGGAATCCGGGGGAGTTTCTTCCTATAGATTCCTTTTACATAGCCAGGGCGGAGGCTGATACGGCGGAGACCATGAACCGGGCCCTGCAGGATGGAAAAAATCTGTTTCTGACTCCCGGAATCTACGAAATGGAAGATGCTGTCATGATTGACAGAGAAGATACCATAGTTCTGGGGACAGGACTTGCCACTCTCCGCTCCATGAAAGGAAACTCCTGCATGGAGGTGAGGAACAGCGGTGTGACAGTGGCGGGCATTTTATTTGATGCCGGACAGGAGAGCACGGAGCATCTGCTGTGGGTAGGAGAGAAAGCGGCAGACGGAGAAGAAGTGTCTGATGCATTTGCGGAGTCCGGGGACACAGTGGGAGCGGATGGACAGGATGCAGATGGCGTCACCCTGCTGGCTGACCTGTTTTTCCGAGTGGGAGGCGCGAAGAACTATGATACGGAGGTGGATTGCTGTGTGGAAATTCAACAGGACGGTGTAATCGGTGATAATTTCTGGGTCTGGCGGGCGGACCACGGAAACGGTGTAGGCTGGCAACGCAACAAGGCCAGGAACGGAATCAGGGTGACAGGGGACAATGTTTCGATCTATGCGCTGATGGTGGAGCATTTTCAGGAGTATCAGACAATCTGGGCGGGCGAAGACGGAAAGGTGGTCTTTTATCAGTGTGAGATTCCTTATGATGTGCCGAATCAGGAACAGTGGCTCAGCCATGACGGCGCGGTGAATGGATTTGCGTCCTATAAGGTGGCGGATGCGGTGAAGTGCCACGAGGCTTATGGGCTTGGAATTTACCTTTATAACAGAGATGCGGAAGTAGAGCTGCACAGCGCTATGGAAGTCCCGGAGAAGGCAGAAGAAATCCGTGTCCATCATATATGTACGGTTATGATTACGGGAAACCCCGGCATCACCCATATCATCAATGAGCAGGGGGACGCAGTGGTGACTCCGGGCGCCAGGGCGGTGATTCTGGATTATTAAGTCTTGTAAAAGGAGAAAATGATATTATGGTAGTGAAAAAAGCGGCTCCTCTGAAAACATCTCCGCTGAAGGATAAAAAACTGCTTTTCCTAGGTTCTTCTGTTACCTATGGTTCGGCAGCAGGAGGAGTGTCCATGGCTGATCATATTCGAGGTCTGGATGGCTGCAGGGTTGTTAAGGAGGCAGTCTGTGGGACTACTCTTGCGGACAGGAGCCCGGATTCTTATGTTTCCCGGTTGAAAAGGGTTGATACGGATCAGGATTTTGATGCTGTTATCTGCCAGCTTTCTACTAATGATGCATCCCGGAGGATTCCCCTGGGAGCCGTCGGTGATTCAAGGGATACCTTTGAAACGGATACAGTGGCGGGGGCAATGGAAGCAATCATTGCATATGTTCAGGATACCTGGAGTTGTCCGATTGTTTTTTTCACCAACACAAAATTTGACAGTCCGGAGTATCAGGTTATGGTAGATATCCTTCCCCTGTTGCAGGAAAAGTGGGGAATTCATATTCTGGATCTGTGGAATGACGATGAGATGAATAATGTGGGAGCGGATAAATATGCGTTGTATATGAGTGACGCAATACACCCTACCCGTGCCGGATATTTGCTCTGGTGGACACCGAAGTTTCAGGCGTGCCTGTATGAACTAATCGGCGAGTCATAACGGTGTCTCCGACATTCGCACCCAAAGCGTAACATGCAGTTTAAAATGCAAAGGAGTTCCGTGAGCCGTCGTCAGAGCGGATTAAGGGACCTTTTCGCTAAAAAGCTGTTTTGAAAAAGGGGTCATAGCATTTTAGTATAATCGAGAGAATAAAAAAGTAAATTTGACATAAGATAATGAAAAGTTACCTGGAATGGAGACAAAATTTTCAATAGAGGTGTTTTCAGCTGGAAAGACAATTATATTTAGAAAAACTGATAAGAAAAAAAATAATGGGATGATTAAAGTGATTACCGGAATCAGAAGATGCGAAAAAACATCAAAAACAACAAAAACGCGGTGATGGAATTGTGCATTATATATAATTTAATAAAAGAAAGAAAGGTTTTTGTTGACAAAATGAACTACTCATAATATTATATACTTGTAGTTGAAGTGAGCATGACAAAAACGTTTTTCTAATCTGTGTATATCTGTACATAAGAAGGTCTGAAGCTGTCAAAGGGAAAAATTATTCGGCTGTGTTTTCGGAAAGAGAATAAAGCCCATGGGCAGCTAAAGTTTAAGGCAAGAAAAACGTTTTGGTAAATTCTGACACAAATATAATTCGGTGCCGGAAGCTCAATCAAAAAAGAAACGGAGGATATTTATGAAAGCGAAGAAAGTATTGGGACTGCTTCTCTCTGTTGCCATGGTAGCCGGACTGATGACCGGATGCGGCAACGGCGATTCCTCAAATGGGGGGGGCGATTCTCAGGGAAGTCAGCAGACAAACAATGGAGGAGATTCTAACGGTGGGAATTCCAATGGAGACTCCAACGGCGGCGATACTGCCAACACCACGCCTTTTTATCTCACACTGGATCCGAATGTATCAGGAAGCATTGATGTTATGTGCTGGTCAGGCGACAGCGTTTATTACAGCGATTTGGGACATATGACCATCGCGGACGAGGATCTGACTTCTAAAAATGTGGCTATGATGTATGCCATGGCAAAGAAATTTAATGAAATGTATCCCAATTTGAAGATCAACCTGTATGCGAAGACGGATGATCCGGACAGCAATGATACCTCCTGGGATCAGGAACTGGAGAATTTTAAGGCTGAGCATGGTAAGTATCCTGATATTTATGCTTCCACCATGCTGTCAGATGACACTGCAAAAGGCATGGTAGCAGATTTGTCCGTATATTCTGACGATCCGCTGTACCAGTCCTTTAACACTTCCCTGATGGCGCAGATGAACTACTACGGCTTCCAGGCCGGACTGCCTCAGTTCATGCAGCCATGGGGTGTGTTTGTAAATAAGGAGCTGGCTGAGGACAATAACATTGATGTTCCCGGCCCTGACTGGAGTATTGACGATTACACCGAGTTTGTTTCTTCTGCTGACAACACCGGCTTTTGGGGATTGGTGTACGGCAGCGCGACCCAGTTTATCCAGACTGGAACAGATACGGTTGTGAAAGCCATGAATGACGGAACAGAGATTAATATGGCATCCGATCAGGTAATGAGCCTGCTGGATTACATTCCTCAGTGGTCTGAGTATGAGATTTTCACCAAGCAGGGACAGGGTGCCGTAGACCAGGCGATTATGGATGATGGCTGGTGGTGGAGCTACCGTTTCTTCTGCCGCAACTACTGCCTGACTTCTGCCGGTGATCCCTGGATGATGACAGACTCTGCAATGGGACAGAACGCAGATGGCTCATGGCCTGTGAATGCAGTCGAATCCAATGACTGGGATATTTATCCCAGACCTGCAACGGATTATAGAGGAAATACCGTCGGTATCGTTATCGACCCTATGGCAATCCACAACTATGCTATGGATGACGGCGATCCCGCATGGAGTGATTCTGAGAAAGCACAGATGGATCTGGCCTATGCCTTCGGCTCCTACTGGTGCGGCGCAACCGAGGCGATGCAGGCAAGAGCAGATCAGCAGTGGAACAATGCGGGTGTTATGCAGAGCTGCTTAAATGACTCCTTCCCGCTGGTGACCGGCAATGCTTTTGATGAGCAGATGAAGATATGGTATTCCACCGTGAATCACGCGCGTTACGGCGATGCGGATAAGATGCCCGGCTTCCAGTATGTTGTACAGCTTTGGGAGGAAGGCCAGATCTGGGATGTTTCCGACAAGTGTTATCCCTGGTATGTGTATGAGGACGGCACCAGGAAAGAGTGTATTTATGAGTGGCTGAATCTGACGAACGCAGATGTTGTGGGTGTTCCTGTGACAGATGCCAGTTGGCTCGACACTGTAAAAGCAAATCTGCCTGAGTGGAACAAGAAGATGAATGACAGACTTGCAGAGGCACAGAATTCCCTGAAGGAAGGTCTGAAGACCTACTACGGATTTACCGATGCTGATTTTTAACCCGGCAGTCTGAAGGTGTAACAGGATTTTGAATTTATGAGAAAGGAAGGGCTTATTATTGGCGGCACAGGGTGTTTGAAATAATAAGCCCTCTTTTTTGAAGAGGAGCACGCTCATGAAGTCGAAAAAGACGAGGATTTTAAAGAAAACTATCATAACCGCCGCCGCTGCGGCAGTATGCGTTGGCGGTGTCTATTTGATTTTCAACATGAACCATGCCGAGTATGTGGAGGATGTCAGCCCTGAGGAGCTGAAGCAGGCCTATGAACTTTTGGCCGGTTCTCTCGTCTCCTCGGATTATATGTATACAGATTATCTGCAATATCTCAATGTGGGATATGGAGAGGGAAGCTATTCCCTGTCTCCTGAGCAGGGAGAGGCGAAGCGCTTTGAGGCAGGACAGGATCTGCCTTCCTATGAGGGAAGCGCAGTAGTGCTGGACTATCAGCAGACTGCAGAATATAGAGTAAACGTGGACAAAACGGGAGTGTATTACCTGGCGGTGGACTATCTTTCCGCGGGCAATTCCTACCTTGACTATACAGTAGATGTGGCGCTGAACGGGGAGGCACAGTACCAGGAGTGGAAGACGGTGGAGCTTTCTCTGTACTGGAAAGACTCCGTGAAGGAATACCTGGTGGACAGATACGGCGACGAGATTGCGCCCACTCAGGAACGCCTGAATCAGTGGAACCACACCTATCTTTATAACAATACCTATTCCTCCACCCACCCGCTGTACATGACGCTGGAGGCGGGGGAGAATGTGATCACTCTGACTAACCGTTCCAATGACGGCCTGGCTCTGGGCACCCTCTATGTGGAGCCTCCGGTGGAGGATTGCCCTTCCTATGAGGAGTATGCCGCACAGTACGCAGGCGCAGAAGTGGTGGGGAAAGGCGGGATGATAGCCATCGGGGCTACGGACTACACGGTGAAAAACTCGGCGGAGATAATTTACCAGTCCACGGCGAATCCTGCCATGACGCCCTATGATGCGGAATATAAGAAGCTGAATACCCTTTCATGGACAAAACCGGGAAATGAGATTACATATGAGTTCGGCGTGCAGAGGGAAGGGCTTTATAAGCTGGGCTTCCACTATATGAATGACAAGGAGGAGTTTAACTCCTACGAGAGCATTTCAATCGACGGTAAGGTGCCTTTTCAGGAACTGCAGTGCTACGCCTTTCCATACAGTGATGGCGGATGGGCCAATGAAGTGCTTTCTGACGCGGAGGGCAATCCCTATTATATCTACCTGTCGCCGGGAATCCACACCCTGACAATAAAGACGGAGATGGAGCCTGTGATAGAGGCCTGGCGCTACGGCCAGCTGATTGCGGAGCACGTGACTCAGTTTTCGCTGGACATCAAGAAGATTTCAGGGCAGGATGCAGACAAGTACAGAACCTGGAAGATGACACAGTATATACCGGAGATTCCGGAATATCTGGACGCCTACATGACCCTTATTCAGCATATCCGTTACCTGCTCCAGCATGAATCGGAGTACGGCATCAACGGTGCGCTGCTTTCCTATCTGGATAAGGCGGAGGTATTTATCGAGGATATGGCGGAATATCCTGATGAAATTGCACTTTATACAACCAGCCTGACAGGTGCGGACAACTCGGTGCTGGTGGCGGTGAGCAAGTTTACTTCATCCATTATGAACGTTAATTTTTCTCTGGATATGATCTACGCCTTCGGGGAAGATAAGATGCCGAAGGCAAAGGCCGGCATGTTCGAAAGCATCGGAAACGGATTTGCTACAGTCTACTATTCCTTCACTTCGGAGAAATATAAAACCGATTCTACAGATGAGAAGGAGCTGACCATATGGGTATCCAGGGCACTGACTCATGTGGATTTGCTGCAGAAGCTTGCGGATACGGAGTTTACGCCAAAGACCGGCATCAAGGTCAAGATTTCAGTCATGCCGGATGCCAACAAGCTGACCCTTGCGTCGGCGGCGGATCAGACGCCGGATATTGCGCTGGGGCTGATCTCACACATGCCCTTTGATCTGGCCTGCCGTGGTGCATTGTATGATATGACTCAATTTGATGACTTCTGGGAGACTGCAAACCGTTTTGTGGCAGGTGCCATGGTGCCCTATACCTATAATGAGGGCGTTTATGCCATACCGGAGACGCTGGACTTTGACGCGGTCATCTACCGAACGGATATTTTTGAAAACCTGGGGCTGGAGGTGCCGGACACCTGGGATGAGCTTATCGACCTGCTTCCCAGCCTGCAGCGATACGGAATGAATTTTTATCACAATATTTCCTCCGGCGTAGGTTACAAATGGTTTTACCAGACCACGCCTTTGATCTTCCAGAACGGCGGCAGTCTGTACCTGGAAGATGGCACGGCAACTGCAATCGATACTCCTGATTCCGTAAGGGGCTTAAAGCAGCTGGGAGATCTGTTTGTGGCGTATTCCCTGGATACCCAGGTGCAGGAGTTCTTTAACTCCTTCCGGTATTCCGTACTTCCTATAGGCATTGTAGATTCCAACAACTATGTGCTGATCAAGAACGGTGCCACAGAGCTGGAAGGACAGTGGGCGCTGGCACCCTATCTGGGGACGATACAGGAGGACGGAACTGTCAACAGGAACTTCATTGCAAACGGTACGGGAGGCGTTATCTTCGCGGACACACAGATGCCTGAGGAGGCATGGGAGTTCATGAAGTGGTGGACGGATACGGAGACACAGGTGGAATACACCTATACCCTGCGATCCACCTACGGCGATACATATTTCTGGCTGCCCTCCAATGTAGAAGCTCTGGAGCAGGCACCTATTGATCAGGAGGACAAAGAGGTAATTCTGGATATGGTGCAGTGGCTCAGGGATGTGCCCAGAACGCCGGGACAGTATCTGCTGGAGCGTTCTATCTCAGACATCTGGAATACCATGGTGTTCGATGGTACATCAGCTCAGGTGGCAGCAGATGAGAAGGTTATAGCAATAAACCGTGAAATTAAAAAGAAAATGCAGGAGCTTGGCTTCTACGATGATGAAGGAAATATGATAAAGAGCTATATTATCAGGGATGCGGACTGGATACAGGAGCAGATGGATAAAGCGAAAAAAGGAGGTGAGCAGGCATGCAGCAGATGAAGAAGAGAAAAAAGTTCAATAAAGAGGACGGAAGAGCATATCTGATGCTGCTGCCTTACATCCTTTTGTTCTCCACATTTATACTGGTGCCGGTGCTGATTGCAGTGTACCTGTCCTTCACCTACTTTGATGTGATCAACACCCCCACATTTACAGGATTGCTCAACTACATCAGTTTGTTTACCCAGGATGAGGTATTCTTGAAATTCGTGCTGCCGAATACTTTCCTGTATGCCCTGATCGTGGGGCCGGGAGGCTATGTTCTGTCCTTTCTGCTGGCCTGGATGCTGGCACAGATACAGCCCATTCCCAGGACCATACTGGCACTGTGCATTTATACTCCTTCCATGTTGGGACAGGTGTTTATCGGCGTCATCTGGAAGACAATCTTTTCCGGTGACCAGTCGGGCTGGATAAACAGCATTCTGCTCCGGTGGGGACTGATCGACACGCCGGTTCAGTTCCTGCTGACAAAGGATTATTTCATGCTGATCATGATCATCGTTTCTTTGTGGTCGGCTATGGGAATCGGATTCCTTGCCATGATTTCAGGTATTCTGAACATTGACCAGGAACTGTATGAAGCTGCTTATGTTGACGGGTTGAAGAACCGTTTTCAGGAGATTATTTATATCACCGTCCCTTCCATGAAGCCGCAGATGCTGTTCGGAGCGGTTATGGCCATTGTAAATGCCTTTAACATGGGCTGGATCGGCGTTACCTTAAGCGGAGCTAACCCAACGCCGGAATATTCCGGCCAGTTGATTACCAACCATATAGATGACTACGGTTTTATCCGGTATGAGATGGGATATGCCGCAGCTATTTCGGTGGTGCTTTTGTTGATCGTGTACGCCTTTAATGTGGTGGCGCACAGGCTGTTTGGCGAGAAGGATTGAGAGGAGGGAGCAGAATGAGTAAGAAAAAGAAACAGAAACGCGGTGACTTTCAGGGCTCCCGCATCAACCCCAGGCATTTTTCAAAAGGGCAGATAAAATTTTATATCATCCTTATCCCGCTGTCCCTGTTCATGATCCTGCCGGTTATCATGCTGATTAATCGGGCTTTTATGCCCCTGGGTGAGTTGTTTGCCTTCCCGCCCCATATTATTGCCCACAACCCCACCCTGAACAATTTTAAGAGTCTGTTCGCTTTGTCCAGCACTACGGGGGTTCCCATGCTGAGATATCTGCTGAACTCAGTCATCGTGACGGTGCTGACAGTGCTGTTAAATCTGGTGATCACCATACTGGGTGCATATACCTTCGCAAAAAAGAATTTCAAGGGAAAAGCAGTTCTGTTTGAAATCAACCAGCTGGCCCTGATGTTCGTGCCCACTGCGGTTGCCATTTCCAGATATCTGGTGATCGTGAAGATGAATCTGACAGATACCTGGCTGGTGCATGTGCTGCCTCTGGCGGCCATGCCCGTGGGATTGTTCCTGGTGAAGCAGTTCACTGACCAGATACCGAACGCACTGATTGAGGCGGCGGTCATGGACGGCGCAAAGGAACTGACCATTGTGCGAAAGATCATTGTGCCGCTGATCAGGCCGGCTCTCGCCACTTCCATAGTGCTTACCTTCCAGCAGGTCTGGATGGCAGTGGAAGCATCCAACAATTATGTGAACAATGATACGATGCGGACGCTGGCATATTACCTCAATTCCCTGTCTACCAACAACACGGTTGCGGCGGCAGGCATGACAGCGGCGGCTTCAGTGCTCTTATTTATACCGAATCTGCTGATTTTTATCTGTATGCAGTCTCAGGTCATGAATACCATGAGCCATTCAGGAATCAAGTAGGGGGGACGAGCGATGAGAAGACATGGAAAAATGAGACGCGGCCTGTTTCTTCTGGCTGTTGTCTGTCTGGTACTGCAGCTTCCCATGCGGGCAAGCGCGAATCAAGCTACATCCTACACCTATGCGGCGGACGAAAACGGTTACTGGGTGCGGACCCAGGATGCTTATCTGCCGGATAAGACGGTGACGGAGCTGGGGCTTTCCTCACCGGAGGATTTGTTCATCGACGAAAACAATATGCTTTATATCGCGGATACAGGCAATCGACGCATTGTGATATATGATATTGCGAAGGGGGAAATCGCAGACGAGCTGACCAGCAGTGAGTTTACGGCACCCAGAGGTGTATATGTGACGGAGGAGGGCGATATTTATGTGGCTGACTCCGGCGCAAAGGCGGTTCTGATATTTAATCAGAATTTTGAACTGACAGGTAAGCTGGGAAGGCCGGACGCTCCGATTTTTGCGGATACAAACTATGAGCCGAAGCGCGTGGCTGTTGACGGCGGCGGAAACGTATATCTCATCGGAGAGGGCGTTTACAACGGCGTCATCCAGCTGGCAAAGACAGGAGAGTTTCTGGGATATTTTGCAGTGAATGATGCGGACCTGACCTTTGCGCAGAGGCTGCAGCAGATGATTTTCACCAGAGCGCAGCTGGCGAACCTGGTTGATATTAACCCAACGGTGTTCACCAACGTTTTTGTGGACAGAAGCGGCATCGTGTATACAGCCACCAGCGGAACCAGCAAGAACGGCATGAAAAAGCACAGTACCAACGGCGGCAACATGTTCAAGTCCAATGTGTGGTCTTATGATACTCTGACGGATCTGTATGTGGATAAGAGCGGGCTGATCTACACCTGTTCCTCTGAGGGATATATCAATATTTACTCCAAGAATGGGGAGGAGATATTCAGTTTCGGCTCCTATGTCACCACTGTTGATATCTCAGGTCTGTTTACCAGCCTTCCATCCATTGCGGTAGATGTGGACGGCAATATCTGGGCTGTGGACGGAAGCAAGGGATATCTGCAGTCCTTTAAGCCCACGGAATATGCGCAGATGGTTTATACTGCCATGGATCTTTACGAGGAGGGCCGTTATGATGAGGCCATGGAGCAGTGGAACCAGGTGCTGAAGCTGAACCAGATGTCCATTCTGGCACACAACGGCGTGGGAAAGGCTTATCTGCACGCGGAGGATTATGAGTCATCTCTGGAGCATTTCCAGGTGGCCAACAATAAAGATTTTTATTCCCAGGCATATTGGGAGGTGCGCAATAAGTGGCTGCAGAAGTGGCTGGGGCCCATTCTGGGTATTGTGATCGCACTGCTTGTCCTGAAGAAGATAGTCGGGGTGATTGACGGGAAAAAGGGCGGACATATTGCAGCTGCAAAGAAGCGGGCGGGAGAGAAGGCGAAAAGCCTGCCGGTGCTGAAGGATTTCATTTATGCGCTGAAGACGCCAAGGCATCCCATGGATTACTATTATGAGATTCGCAAGTACAGGCAGGGTTCAGTGCTGGCGGCGACTGTGATATATGTTTTGTTTTTCCTGGATTTCATGGCATTTAAGACACTGAAGGGCTTTATCTATCAGACAATGAAGGTGGAAGATATGGATATCGGTTCCATTGTGCTTGGGTTCTTTATTCTGCTGGGACTGTTCATTATCTGTAACTACCTGGTGACCAGCATCAATGACGGCGACGGAACCTTTAAGCAGATATACATGATTCCGGCCTATGGGCTGATGCCCGCTATGATCTCGCTCCTTATTGTGACATTGGTTTCCTATGTGCTTACCTATAATGAGGCGTTCCTGCTGACAATCGTACTGCTGATAGGAATTACCTGGAGTGTTATCACCATATTCCTGGGCTTGCAGACAGTGCACGATTATACCTTCGGGGAGACGGTGAAGAGCATCATCCTTACAGTAGTGTTCATGGTTATCGTTGCGGTAATCGGAATCATTATCTCTATCATGTGGGATAGCCTGTATTCCTTCCTCGCCGCAGTCGGAAAGGAGATGATTCAGAATGTCATATAAGAATGGAAAGAGAACTCTTCGGAGTCTGGCAGCGCTGGCGCTTGCGGTCGGTTTTGGTTCAGCCTCCATCAGTGCACAGGCTTATGTACCCACCAACAGAGACACCAAGGTGGCTCCCGAAAGGGCGGAATATACGCCGGAGGAGTACTCGGATTATGAATTCCTCTTTGAGACCGGGACGGTCAGATATTACTGGCGTGAGGACAGAGACATTTTGGCCATCGTTGACAAGGAGACGGGCTTCTGCATCAAAACAGGCGCGGATTTGCCGTTTTCCGGCGATATCAAGGACGCAGTGAAGGATTTACAGAAGGCGGGTGCCGGAGCGGAGGAGATTCTGGCGGCGGCAGAGAGCTATGCGGATGACCTGAACACCACCTATGTGGGCATTGCCAATTCACTGATCACCATAGAGTACTATGAGAGTGACAAGATTAAATACTTGTCCTCGGCTTCAGAGAAGGGCGCAGGATCTGTCTTAAGCAAGGTGGACGACAGGAAATACTGTCTGGATATCAACTTTACCGAAATTGATGTCCAAATAAAGGTATATATCACGCTGGAGGAAGACAGCATTGACTATCACATTCCGTACAGTGAGATGGGCGGCGCGGGTCTGAACAAACTGGCGGCCATTGACATTTCTCCTTTCCTGGGTGCCAGCGGAGGACGGATGAATGTGATGAACCCGGAGACGCTGGAGTGGGAAACACTGGACAGCTACCGCGTTCCCGGCTATGTGCTGGTGCCGGACGGCAGCGGCAGTCTGATCCGGTTTGCAGACAATACATCCACATTTAATTCCTATGCAGGGGATGTGTACGGAAAGGATTATGCTACAGAAACATATTACAATTTCGCCTATTATGACGATGTGCCTGTGAAGGATCCGGTGATGCCGGTGTTCGGTATCGCTCATGGTCAAGGACAGATGGCGTTCGCCGCCTGGGCAAACCAGGGTGCGGAGTACATGGAGATTATTGTCAACCCGGACGGTACCAGAGGAACTACTTACACATGGGCTTATCCCAGATTTGAATTGAATGTAAACTATTACCAGTTGTACGACGAAAAGGGAAGCGGTTTCTTCAAGCAGATGGATGAAATCTTTCAGTATGACATTGATATTACCTATGCCTTCCTGTTCGGAGATGGCAGCGACGGAACCCCGGCGGCAGATTACACCGGCATGGCAAGAGTTTACAGGGAGTATCTGATTGCCGAGGGAGAACTGACGCCGCTGGAAACGCATGCGGGAGACATTCCCATACGTCTGGACTTTATCATGGCGGACTCCAAGAGCGGCATCATCGGCAATGCCCAGGTTGGGGTGACTACCGTGAAAGACGTGGAGGAGATTTTAAATCAGGTTACTGCAAGGGGAATTACCAACGTGAATTCCGGACTGATTGGCTGGCAGAAGAAAGGGGAAAGCCTTTCCAAGCCTTACAAGATGTCTTTTTCCGGCGCTATCGGCAGCAAGGGGGATTTCAAGAAGCTGATTGAGAGCTTCGGGGAGCGGGGAATTGACATTTCCCTTTCCAGGGACGTCATCACGATCAATAAAAGCATGATGGGCTACTATAACACGGCGGTCAGATGTATCAGCAACTGGTATCTGAGCATTGACAAAGAGGCTATCCTGCCCGAGAATGTGCCGACCAGCCTGTTCAGCTATGCGACACCGGCAAAAGCTGCCTCCTGGATCAATACACTGGCTGATAAGACATCAGGCTATTCGGACAGTCTGACCCTGGCGGAGATGCCGCATGTACTTACCTCCAACTGGAATCGGGACGGTGTTGTGACCAGTTTGACGGATGCCGTGGAACTGTACCGGAACACTTTAAGCAAGGTAAACGAGGAAACGCTTCTGAATCTGGAGAATCCCCATATGTATCTCTGGAAATATACCGACAGGTATCTGCAGATTCCGGTAGGCAGTTCTCAGTACGTTTTTGAGACGGACACAGTGCCTTTCCTGGAGATGGTGCTCCACGGAACCATGGAGATGTATGCGCCCTATGCAAACTTCTCCTTCTATACCCGGGACAGCATCTTAAGAATGATAGATTACAATATTTCACCCTCCTTTATCCTTTCAAAGGAGCCGTCCTACAAATTGGCGGACACTTTTTCCGCAAATTTCTACTCTACGGAATACTCTCTGTATGAGGAACTTATCCAGCAGGTGTACGGGACGATCAACGAGGTCTTAAGCCAGGTGCAGGGTTTTGAATGGACATACAGATATGTGCCGGAGAACGGAGTTGTGATCAACACCTACCAAAAGGATAGTGAGACCAGGTATGTGATCATCAATTATACAGAGAATGAAGTGACTTACCGGGGAACCACCGTTGCACCGGAGAGTGCGGCGGTAGTGAGATAGGAGGAGTGAGCGATGGCTGAAAAAACTGTAAGTACAGCAGTTAAAGAAAAAACGCCCCGCAGGGGCAGGCGCACCAAGAGCTATGAGAAGCGCCAAAATCGCCTGGGCTATGGGTTCATGCTTCCCTGGATCATCGGGTTCGTGATTTTTACACTGGTTCCCTTCGGGGCGACCATTGTCTTAAGCTTTTGCAATGTCACTACCAATGTAACAGGCTATAATATTACCTTTGCGGGATGGAGCAATTATTATACGGCTTTCTTCCGGAATACAGAGTTTGTGCCGGCTTTGGGAGCGTTTATCGCTATGGTGGTGCCATACACCTTTGTCATCATCATCGTGTCTTTCTTTCTGGCCTATCTGCTTAACAAGATACAGGCGGGCAAGGGGCTTATGAGAACCATTTACTTCCTGCCGGTGATCATTATGTCCGGTCCGGTCATGAGTCAGATACTGGACAAAGCGGATGACGCGGTGCAGATGGCACAGGGAATGAGCAGCGGATACGAGGGTGTATTCATTTTAGAGATGATTCGCAGCTATTCGCCGCAGATTGCAAGGTTTATGGGAGATGTTTTTGACCAGCTGACTATGATCCTGTGGTTTACCGGCATACCTATTGTTCTGTTTGTCAGCGGGCTCCAGCGCATCAACATCTCCCTGTATGAGGCGGCAAAGATTGACATGGCAAACGAGTGGCAGATTCTCTGGAAGATCACCATACCCATGATCAAGCCTACGGCACTGGTGGCAACCATTTTTACGATTGCACAGCTGGGAACCTATGATACCAGCGCGATTTATTCGCTGATCAAGACGGCTACGGGCAATACCAACGGAGGCTTCGGATTTGCGGCTGCCTATTCCTGGATTTACTGTATCATTGTTTTGATCATCATCGGACTGGGATGTCTGGTCTTTAAGGAGAGACAGCCAAGGAGGCGTGACATATGGTAAAAAAAGCAAAAAATAAGAACAAGATAAAAGTAAAACGTGACTTTAAGTGGTGGCGGAATCTCATCGCTAAGATTGTCATCTACTTTGTGCTGATCTGCGTGGGATTTGTATATCTGGAGCCTATTTTTGAAATTATTGCAAAGACCTTTATGTCGGCGGAGGACATCATAGACCCTTCCGTCAACTGGCTGCCCAGGAGTCTGTCCCTGAACAACCTGAAGGTGGCATCCAATGTGCTGAAGGTGGGTCCTACGCTGAAAAACACAATTCTCTGGTCGGGCGGTATGGCGGTGGCGCAGACTCTTGTGTCTGCCCTCACGGGATTTGCCCTTTCCAGATATGATTTCAAGTTCAAGAAGTTCTGGTTTGTCATGATCGTACTTGCGTTCATCATTCCTACGCCTGTGACTATGGTGCCCAGGCTGATGATGTTCGTCACGGCGCAGGAGGCCATGTCAATCCAGCTCATCGGGACTGCCCTTCCCCAGGCGGCCATGGCTCTGCTGGGACAGGGCGTATATTCCACGGTGCTGATCCTGGTATTCTACACCGCATTTAATATGATTCCCAGGGTGCTGGATGAGGCGGCGCAGATTGACGGCGCCTCCGCCATAAAAGTATTCTGGTTTGTGGTGGTAAAAATGTCGGCGACTACGATACTGGTGGTATTTCTGTTTTCCTTTGTCTGGAACTGGAATGAGACCTATATCACAGGTACGCTGATGAGAAACAATATTGAACTGCTGCCGGCGAAGCTGAACATGTTCAACAGTGAGTTTGACAGTCTTGTATCCGCCCAGGGCGGTGCATTTAAGCTGAACGAAGCCTATAAGATGGCGGCGACACTGATTTCCATTTCACCGTTGCTCATCCTGTATGCATTCGTGCAGAAGCAGTTTATCCAGGGTATTGAGAATACGGGTATCACCGGCGAATAGCGTGAGAAGAACTTCTAGAGTCGTCCCGTCATTGGACGGGACGCCAAGAAGTTCTAAATTTCACGCGGAAGAACGCAAATACGGCGTTCTTCCCGTTGATATGAGATTAGGGAAAAGACGGGGCAGACAGGTTTGGAGGTATGGGCATGAGTAGGAAGCGGATAGGGAAAGGGGCTTCAGTGGCAGCATTGTCGCTGGCCCTGACGTTGGCCATTGCGGGCTGCGGCGGATCGGCTGATCCTGAAACGGGAAGCGGGCAGGTTTCCGCCGGGGCATCCGACGGAAACGTCCAGGGCGGCACAGCGGAGAGCGACGGAACGTCCGAAGGCGGGATACAGAAGGATGAGAGCGGTTACCGTGTAGGTGGTTCTCTGTCCGGTGCCTATGTTGACCCAAACCAGAAGCCTCCTGAGAAGGAACTGAAGGCAGCAGGTTTTGAGTATGACAGGGACAGCCTGACTTATGAGCTGGTCTGGGCCGACGAATTCGACTATGAGGGTGAACCGGATCAGGAAAAGTGGAGCTACGAGACGGGTGCAGGCGGCTGGGGAAACAACGAGCTGCAGTATTATACCAAAGGCGACAACGTGACGGTAGGGGACGGAGTGATGACCATTGAGCTTCGGGCGGAGGAGAACGGACAGTATACCTCCACCAGGCTGGTCAGCCGTAACAAAGGAGACTGGACCTACTGTAAGGTGGAAGCTTCCCTGAAGCTGCCCTCGGGGCTGGGGACATGGCCGGCATTTTGGATGATGCCTACGGATTCCGCTTACGGAACCTGGCCAAAGTCCGGTGAAATCGACATCATGGAGCATGTGGGCTATGACCAGGATGTGATCGTGGAGACGGTACACACCGAAAAGTATCATGGCGGACAGGGAAAAGGAAAGAGTTTTCCCACAGAGGGAGTCAGTGAGGAGTTCCATACCTATGGAGTGGAGTGGCTGCCTGACAAGATGATCTTCAGCATTGACGGTGAGGAAAAATTCACCTATGACCCGTTTAATTACAGCAACAGCCCCACCAGTGAACTCTGGCCCTTTGACAGGGATTTTTTCCTGATATTTAATCTTGCCTTCGGCGGAGACTGGGGCGGTGCAAGAGGAACGGATGATTCTTATTTTCCTGTGGAATATGTTGTGGACTATGTGCGGGTATATCAGAGCCCGGAGATATCAGCTCTGACAGACGAGAATTGAGATGAGAAACAAATTTTACACACAGGATTTGTGTCTGTGCGCACCGGGCACAAGCTTGTTTAATACAATAAAGCATGCGCAGAAAAGAGGGTTATGGTGAGTAATTACACATTAGATGGCGACAAATTCATAATTGAGAACTATACGGAGGTTCCGGCATTTTCCAGCTTTTTGCCCGGACTTTCCGGAGTGCTGGGAATTCCCATGTGGTCTTTCTACACCAACAGGGGACAGGCGATCAACAGCTTCGGCATCCACAATAAGGGGAATGCCATTATGGAGTTTAATCCCGCCAATACAGCGTATGAGAGTACGCCGATAAAGGGTTTCCGCACCTTTGTAAGGGTGGACGGAACCTATTATGAGCCGTTCTGCACCTATGCGCCGGATGCAAAGCGCCGGATGGAGATTGAGAAGAACGTGCTGACCATTTCCGAAGAGAGTCACGGATTGAAGATAACGGTGTGCTATATTATTCTGCCGGGGGAAAATATCGGTGCCCTGGTGCGCAGAGTAAAGGTGGAGAATCTGGACGACACTGCCCATGAACTGGAGCTTCTGGACGGCATGCCTCAGATTATTCCCTATGGAATCCAGAATGGGCAGTACAAAGAAATGTCCAATCTGCTCAAAAGCTGGACGGATATCAAAAATATTGAGAACAGCGCGCCATTCTACACAATGAGGGCTTCCAGCGATGATTCCGCGGAGATGTCGGAGATTGAAGGCGGTTATTTTTATCTTGCCGTGGCAGGCGGTGAACTGCTGCCGGTAATCTATGATAAAAATGTGGTTTTTGCCTGTGATAATTCCATGATCAACGCCGTTACTTTCCGGGAGAAGGGGCTGGAAGGCGTGCTGGCTCAGGAGCAGTGCTTTGCAAATAAAGTGCCCTGCGGATTTGTTCCCGTGAAAGAGACTCTTGCCGGCGGAGATAAATATGAGTTTGCGGCCTATGCCGGTTTTGCTTCCTCCATAAATCTGCTGAACGAAAAGGCAAAGGGCTTTTGCGCAGAAGGGTATGCGGAGCGCAAGACGAAAGAAGCAAGAAAGCTTGTAGATTCCTTTACAAAGGATGTGTGGACCAAATCTGCCAATCCTTTATTTGATCAATATATGGAGCAGTGCTATCTGGACAATTTCCTCAGGGGCGGAATTCCTTTCGTCATGGGGAAGGATGGCCATAAGGCTGTGGTGCACCTGTTCAGCCGTAAGCACGGAGATCCTGAACGGGATTATAACTTCTTTTCAATTGCCGGAGAGTACTACTCCCAGGGCAACGGCAACTATCGGGATGTCTGTCAGAATCGCAGGAACGATGTGTTTTTCAATCCTGCTATTGAGGATTTCAATGTGCGCCATTTTTACAGTCTGGTGCAGATGGACGGGTACAATCCGCTGGAGATCAGGCCCTGCACCTTTATTATCCCGGAGGAAAACAACAAGGCGGCAGCAGAGCTGGTGGCGAGGCATGTGGGGGACCCAGAGGGCAGAATAGCCGCTGTGCTGAAAAAGCCCTTTACGCCCGGACAGATTAACAATGCCATCGCTGCTCACCAACTGAAAGTGACAGGGGATGAGGAGGAACTGGTGAACGAGCTTATCGGACTGGCGGAAGAGCAGATTGAAGCCGGTTTTGGCGAAGGGTATTGGAGCGACCACTGGGATTACAATCTGGATCTGGTGGAAAATTATCTGCTGGTATATCCGGACAAAAGGGAGAGTCTTCTGTTCGGAGACGACAGCTACGGATTTTATGACAGTATCGGGGTTGTGAGACCCAGGAGAGATACCTATGTCATAAATAAGGGAAAGGTACGGCAGTACGGCTCCCTGTATCACTGTAAGGAGAAGGGGGCACGCCCCGGCTTTGTGGAAAACGGCACCAACTGGCTGAAGGACAGGCAGGGAAATAAGGTGACAACTACGCTGTTTGGCAAGATGATAACCCTGGCGGTGAACAAGTTTGCCCTGCTGGATTCCTTTGGCATGGGTATTGAGATGGATGGTGGAAAGCCCGGCTGGAATGACGCCATGAACGGTCTTCCGGGACTGTTCGGCAGCGGAATGCCGGAGACGCTGGAGCTAAAGCGCCTGATTGATTTTCTGCGGAATGAGGCAGCAGGGCATTCATCGGCGGAGGAGGTCAGACTGCCCGAAGAATTCACAGCTTTCATGAGAGACATATATGCTCTTCTTCAGGAGGGGCTTTCCGACTTTGAGTATTGGGATAAGACGGCGACACGCCGTGAGAGCTTCCGTGAAGAAATTAAATTTGAGGTAAGCGGAAACCTGACAGTTCTTTCCTTCAAAGAAATCAGCGGAATACTGGATGCATTTTCGGAGAAGCTGGATCGGGCGGTGGAAAAAGCCATGGAGTATGGCAAGGGAATCATGCCCACCTACTTCACCTTTGAGGCATCGGAGTTCGAGGAACTGCTGAATGAGGACGGAACGCCCAGAATCAGTCCTTACGGACTGCCCGGTGCCCGTGTGAAAAAGTTCAGCCTTGTGCAGGTGCCCTATTTTCTGGAGGGGCCGGCCAGAATGCTTTCCGCCTGCGGAAAGGAAGACCAGGGGAAAGCGGCGGAGATGTGCGAAAAGATCAGGGAGACAGACATTTATGACCGCAAGCTGAAGATGTATAAGACATCCGAATCCATAGAAGGTATCTCCATGGAGAACGGCCGCGTCAGAGCTTTTACGCCCGGATGGCTGGAGCGGGAGAGCGTTTTTCTGCACATGGAGTACAAGTATTTTCTGGGCATGCTGAAGGCAGGTCTGTACGACAGGTTTTATGAGGCTGTCAATGATGCGCTGATTCCCTATCAGAAGCCGGAGGTTTATGGGCGGAGCATTCTGGAGAATTCGTCCTTCCTTGCCTCCAGTGCAAATCCGGATCCTTCTGTACACGGTCAGGGCTTTGTGGCCAGGCTTTCCGGTTCCACGGTGGAAATGCTTTCCATGTGGCTTGGCATGTTCCTGGGAGAGGGAGGATTCACGTTCGAGGAGGGGAAACTGGGGTTTGGCCTGGTGCCAAGGCTGTCCCGGGAAATGTTCGATGAGAATGGGGAAGCCTCATTCATGCTGCTGGGAAGCTGTAAGGTCACCTACCACAATGAGGCCGGAAAGAATACATACGGTGAGGGCGGAGCAAAGGTGTACCGCAGGGAGCTGTACGAGGAAGGCGGCCGCAGTCATAAAGGGGAAGGCGTTTGT